>NZ_JRXI01000134.1:0-2462 GCF_000813645.1 Neochlamydia sp. TUME1
TTTTTTTAGAAACTATCAGGCGTATTTATGCTCAACAAAGAAATGATTTTCGTAAAGTGTACAGCCTGCATGAGCCCCATGAAGAGTGTATTGCTAAAGGCAAAGTGGAAAAAAAATATGAATTTGGCTGCAAAGCTTTGCTAGTCACTACTCATCAAGAAGG
Organism: Neochlamydia sp. TUME1; assembly: GCF_000813645.1. Taxonomy (NCBI): domain Bacteria; kingdom Pseudomonadati; phylum Chlamydiota; class Chlamydiia; order Parachlamydiales; family Parachlamydiaceae; genus Neochlamydia; species Neochlamydia sp. TUME1. The sequence goes on from NZ_JRXI01000134.1 coordinate 164, forward strand.
GCTAGCTTTAGATGTTAGAGCCATCCATGGCAACCCATACAATGGGCACACTTTTGAAGAAGCCATTAAAAAAGCTCAGAACAACAACGGCAACTCTTCTTTGATCAGAAATCTATTTTTTGCTTTGCTTTAGAAACAATTAAATAAATCCTTCAATTTTCCTTGTTCACTTTTTTCATCTAGCTAGTGTCGTAGTTAATCCAAGTAAAAATTCATTTAGCAATTTTCTTTCAAAAGAAAACACTTTCTATATTTTTTACTCCCCACACTTAAAGCTCTGAGGCTTCCCAGGGAAATACAAAGGATCTACAGAGTACGTTTTCTTGCATGAGACGTTTAATTCTATCAAGAGCCCAAATAGTATTTAGATAATTTTTTTCTATAAGTTATTATAACAAAAGTTTCACAATTTCTGCAAATTTGCTCTCTTTCAAACTCTAACTAGCTAATTTAGATAATCCTAGCAAGTATTTCTAGTTTAGCCCCTCAAAATGACTAAAAAAGTTTGCTCTATTCCTAGGTAAGCTGTAAAATTGTGAAAAAAAAGGAACAATTATGCAAAAAGGACATATTCTTCAGTTTGATTGCCAACAATGTCAGCAACAAGTCTCATTCTCGATTTTTGAACTTGATCAGCTTAGTCATAGCATCCAATGCCCTAGCTGCCATAAAAAATATGTTTTCCAAGATGAAACACTGATTAGGCAACTTAAAAAATTTGCTTTACTGTGCCGCCAAATTATCGATTCAGAAGAGATTTTAGGCAATACGGTAGTAGGGATTGATCTTTTAGATAAACATGTCAAAATTCCGTATAAATTGCTACTCACGCGCTTTACTTCTAGTTTAGACTTGCTAATCGGTGATCAACCTGTTAGCATCCGGTTTCGTATAGAACCTCTTAAAGATACTCCCTTAGAAAAGGAAATTCATCATGTCTAGTCAACTTGAACAGCTTAAACAAATAACTACTATTGTGGTAGATACGGGCGACATTGAGACTATAAAAAAGTTTACCCCTACAGATGCTACAACAAATCCCTCCTTAATTTTGGCTGCTACCCAGCAATCGCAGTATAAACATTTGCTTGATGACGCTGTCCAATACGCTAAAAAGAAAGCTGCCGATTCTAAAGAATTGCGTACTTTAATGATGGACAAGTTATTCGTTAACTTTGGGGTAGAAATTTTACGACTTGTTCCCGGACGAGTTTCAACGGAAGTGGATGCCCGCCTTTCATTTGATAGGGATGAGAGCATTCGTAGAGCACATACTCTTATAAAATTATATGAAGAAGCAGGGATCAAAAAGGAACGCGTGCTTATCAAATTAGCTTCTACCTGGGAAAGCACACGAGCAGCGCAAGAACTTGAAAATGAAGGCATTCATTGTAATATGACTCTATTATTCAGCTTACCACAAGCAATAGCTTGTGCGGACGTCAAAGCTACCCTTATCTCTCCTTTTGTAGGGCGCATTTTAGACTGGTATAAAAAGAATGAAAATGCAAGTAGTTATGCACCTTCAGAAGATCCAGGTGTTCAATCCGTTACCCAAATTTACAACTACTTGAAGAAATTTGGATACAAAACGCAAGTGATGGGTGCAAGTTTCCGCAATGTCGATGAAATTCTTGAACTTGCCGGCTGCGATCTGCTAACAATAGCCCCTTCTCTTTTAGAAAAGCTTAAAAATACTCAGGGCCCTGTTCCTCGTAAGCTTAATGCTGATCAAGCTCGTCATTTGAACTTAGAAAAAATTAATCTGGATGAGAAAAGTTTTCGTTTAATGTTAAATGACAATGCAATGGCTACAGAAAAATTAGCTGAGGGTATACGCAAATTTGCTGAAGATTTGGTTAAACTCGAGCAATATATGGCTGATAGCTATAGCTTATCTTTCTAAGGTAGCTACTAACACTAGTCAATCGAGGTAGGAAGCTTAAAGTCTTTTTCAAATTCTATCTAAAAACTTTATAAACTTTCTACCTATAAGCTTTTCATAGGTGGGTAAAGCTTGTTTTTCTCTTTAGTGTCTATCTTTTTTGTCTATCTTTCCGCACAACTTTCCTGGATTAAAAGAGCAGTTGCAAAACGATAAGCCAGGTTAGGACCTACAAGGCAAAGGAGCAGCAAAAAAATTTGCTTAAAAAAGCTTGGAAATATTTGTTTACATTTGCAAAATTAAAAATAGAATCGTGCCATAAAAACCCATCCCTCTACTACAAAAATCAGTCCTTTTTATTTCTCATTCCTCTTAACGGCAACTTTCCAAACTCTATAGCAGCGTATCAAGCTA
>NZ_JRXI01000135.1:0-48599 GCF_000813645.1 Neochlamydia sp. TUME1
TTTAAAAGTTTATGATTAAGAATAGTTTGGGATAAACTTTAAGCTAATGAGGATAAAACGAATCCTCTTTGAAATACACACTTTAAATTAGACCTAGTAGCCATGACTTTAAAAAAATGGAGTTATCTAGGCTGCCCTAGTATTAAGGCGACTAGAAAGAAAGATAAGCTTTTTAACTTCTTGCTAAATAAAAAAACTATCCATCAAGTATAGACTCTTGATGGATAGTTAATACGCTTGGCAAAGGGTAGAGAATCACTCCCTCTTTTTAAAGGCAGTGAAGGTAGAAGTTTACACAGAAACTTCTACAGGTTCATCTTCAAAGTCAAACACCAACTCTTCCTCGTGCTCTTTGTCGACAAACTTTTTAACTCGCTTATGATAGGCAAAGCCTGTTCCGCCCGGGATAATGTGTCCCATAATGACGTTTTCTTTAAAGCCCATCAAATAGTCAGTCTTGCCTGCACAAGCAGCTTCTGTCAATACACGGGTAGTATCTTGGAAAGAAGCAGCTGAAATAAAGGATTCGGTGCTCAATGAAGCTTTTGTAATACCCAACAGGACAGGAACCCCTTGCCCGGCTTTACCGCCTTCTTTAATCACCTTATTATTTTCTTGCTCAAATTCTCGCTTGTCTACCTCTTCACCAAACAACATACTTGTATCGCCTGGATCCAGCACACGCACTTTTTTGAGCATCTGGCGTACGATAATCTCAATATGTTTATCATTGATATCCACACCTTGGAGGCGGTAAACCTCTTGTACTTGATTAACAAGATATTTCTGCAGTTCCCGTACCCCACACACTTCAAGAATTTCATGAGGGATGACTATGCCATCAGTCAGCTGTTGGCCCTTGATAACATGGTCGCCACGCTGAACGATTAAGTGCTTAGTGTGAGAAATGAGATGTTCTTCTTCCATTCCTGATACTTCATCACGCACTACGACTATTCGCTTGTTCTTTTGTACACCACGAAAATCTACCACCCCGTCAATTTTAGCTATTTCCGCAGAATCTTTCGGCTTGCGAGCTTCAAAGAGCTCAGCCACACGAGGAAGACCCCCTGTAATATCTTTCGTTTTCAAGGCTCCACGAGGCAATCTAGCAAGAAGCTTACCACCACTAGAATATTGCCCTTCAGCTACTGAAATAATAGCTCCCGAAGGAATAGGATAAGTACCTACAAGCTCTGTACATTCCTTATCGGCGTAGATTACAATTTGAGGATGAAGCTCACCACGGTGCTGCTTGACAACCAATTCCGTCTGACCCGTTTGCTTATTAACATCTCGTTCGGTAGAGATACCTTCCACAAGATCTTCATATTTAACGTAGCCCGGGCGATCGCAAATAATTGGAATATTATGTTGCTCCCACTCAGCAATTTTCTTACCTAGTTTCACTTTTGATCCATCGGGCACTAAAATTTTTGTACCTAATTCTACCGTGAAAGTTTGAAGAGCTTCAATTGATTTTGTGCTAAGCAATTTTTTATATTCTTCAATCGTGCGTCCTTCATCTCGGACAATGTTTAAAGACCCATTTTTGTTCAAGGCAATCCACAATCCTTCATCATTTTGTACGACGCGAAGATCCGTATAGATGACTATTCCTTCTTGTTCGGTAATAATCTCAGGGCTTACACTTGCTGAGGCGATACCACCTAAGTGGAAAGTACGCATGGTCAGCTGTGTACCAGGCTCACCAATAGACTGCGCGGCAATAATACCTACTGCTTCACCCTGCCCAACAGTTCGCCCATTTGCCAAGTTAAGGCCGTAGCATTTTGAACATACTCCCCGGCGTGTTTCGCAGGTTAACACCGAACGAATCCTAATATGTTCAATACCTGAGTCATCAATAGCCTCGGCTTGTAGAATAGTCAAAATATCGCCTGCTCTAGCCAGTAATTTTGTGCTATCCCCGGGCAGATAAATTTCATCAGAGACAGTACGGCCGAAAATACGATCTTTTAAAGGCAATAACTCTTCCTGCCCTTGCTTAATAGCCGATACTTCAATACCATTTAAAGTTCCGCAATCCTCTTCGGTGATGATCACATCTTGGGCCACATCAACTAAACGACGAGTAAGATAGCCGGAGTCAGCAGTTTTCAAAGCTGTATCTGCCAGACCTTTACGGGCACCGTGAGAAGAGATCGAATATTCAAGAACAGTTAACCCTTCGCGGAAGTTTGAGGTAATAGGCGATTCGATAATTGCGCCTGACGGCTTTGCCATCAAACCACGCAATGCACCTAACTGCCTAATCTGTGACTTGTTACCACGTGCGCCGGAATCTAACATCATATACAAAGGGTTACGTTTGGAGTCTTTGACTTCTCCTACAAGTTTAAATAATTCTTCAGAAACTTGTTCAGAGACTTCTGTCCAAATACTGATAGTTTTAGAGTGTCGCTCTCCATCGGTGATAATCCCTTCTTCATACTGCTTTTTAACTTGGGCTACACGCTCATGAGCTTCTTGTAAAATTTTACCTTTAATCTCAGGAATGCGTACATCGCATACTCCCATCGATAAAGCAGCTTTGGTAGCTTCAGAAAAGCCTAAAGATTTTAGATTGTCAAGAAAACGTACTGTGGCTTCCAACCCAGCTTTTTTATAACAATCCATGACTAGCTCTGACATCTTTTTCTTAGGCAAGCTATAATTTTGAAAACCCATTTCTTTAGGTACAATCATATTGAAAAGTACCCGTCCAGGTGTAGTTTCAATAATACCTGCTTCTGTTCTAACTTTGATTAACTCATGAATACGAACGCCACGGCTGTAATGCACTTTATTAGTGGCTTCATTATCAATACGCTTGCCACCTTTTTCGTCTTCATACCAGTTATAACTTCCGCTTGCATTTAAAGCCATTAACACTTCCTGAGCGTCTCGGAAGATACGTATTTTCTGTCCATGCTCTTCAGGAAAATAAAGAGGATCATGCATTAAATAATAAAGGCCGAGGGTCATATCTTGCGAAGGGACAGCTACGGGTTTACCCGAGGAAGGCAAGAAGATATTATCCGGAGCCATCATCAAAAGCTTAGCTTCCAATTGTGCTTCAATGGATAAAGGCACATAAACGGCCATTTGGTCTCCATCAAAGTCAGCATTAAATGCAGCGCAAACTAGAGGATGGATGCGGATAGCTTTTCCTTCTATGAGTACCGGTTCGAAAGCTTGAATACCTAGGCGGTGCAAGGTAGGTGCCCGGTTGAGTAGAACAGGATGCCCTTTAATGATATCTTCCAAGACGTCCCACACCTCGGGTGCATGACGTTGAATCATCTTTTTAGCAGAGCGTATGGTATAAACATAGCCTAAATCTTTCAAGCGTTTCACAATAAAGGGCTCGAATAATTCAAGAGCCATTAGCTTGGGCAAACCACATTGGTTAAACTTTAGCTCAGGGCCCACAATAATCACTGAACGTCCCGAGTAGTCTACCCTTTTACCCAAAAGATTTTGGCGGAAACGTCCTTGTTTACCTTTAAGCATTTCTGATAAGGATTTGAGAGGGCGGTTACCAGCTCCCATCACTGGATGTCCGTGACGGCCATTATCAAACAAAGCATCTACAGCTTCTTGCAGCATACGTTTTTCGTTGCGGATAATCACTTCAGGGGTCTTTAGCTTAAGAATAGCTTTAAGACGATTATTGCGATTGATTACGCGACGGTAAAGATCGTTAAGATCAGAGGTCGCAAATCTACCACCATCTAAAGGAACAAGGGGTCTTAAATCCGGTGGAATGACAGGTACACATGCCATGACCATCCATTCAGGTTTATTAGTAGAGGAAACAAAGCTTTCTACAATTTTAAGACGCTTAGCTAACTTCATGCGCGCTTGCATGGATTTAGTTTTACGTAGCTTTTCTTTCAGCTCAACTAAAACAGATTGTAAATCCTCTGTAGCCAGCAAATCGGCAACAGCTTCAGCACCCATTTTAGCTTTAAAAGAATCTCGGCCATATTGTTCTTGAGCTTCTCGGTATTCGACATCGTTGAGCAATTGTTTTTTCTCAAGGTCTGTATTACCTGGATCTGTAACTACATACTCTTCATAATAAATGACTCTTTCTAAATCGGTGGAAGACATGCCTAAAACATTTCCAATACGCGAAGGCATAGTTTTGAAAAACCAAATATGCACGACTGGTACAGCTAATTCAATATGGGCCATTCTTTCGCGGCGTACTTTGGAGAGAGTAACCTCGACACCACACCGATCGCAAACAATACCCTTATGCTTGATTTTTTTATATTTTCCGCAAGCGCATTCCCAATCGCGTGTAGGACCGAAAATCTTTTCACAGAACAAACCACCTTTTTCAGGCTTAAAAGTTCGATAATTAATCGTCTCAGGCTTTTTAATTTCTCCACGCGACCATTGATTTCTGATGATATCATCAGATGCAATTTTGATCGTGAGCTTATCAAATTGCTGCTCATCTCTTTGATTGTCTGTCATGCTTGTATCCTCTTAATAAATCTATTCAGTTATCACGGATTCTGTGCGAACATCAAGGCCTAAGCCTTGCATCTCTTTTATCAAAACGTTAAAGGATTCGGGTGTTCCTGCTTTAAGCAAATTATCACCTTTAACAATCGATTCGTATATACTTGTACGTCCCGACACGTCATCCGATTTAACCGTAAGTAACTCTTGCAACACATGTGCTGCACCATAAGCTTCAGCCGCCCAAACTTCCATCTCACCAAAGCGCTGCCCTCCCATTTGCGCCTTACCACCCAACGGCTGTTGTGTAACCAGCGAATAAGGTCCTACGGCGCGTGCGTGAATTTTATCAGCCACTAAGTGAGAGAGCTTTAAGATGTAAATGTAACCTACTACTACAGAGTTATCAAAACGTTCGCCTGTACATCCATCGTAGAGATAAAATTTCCCATCTCCTGGCATTCCTTGTGCTCTCATCATTTCCCAGATTTTTTCTTCTGGAAAACCTTCGAAAACAGGACTTTGCACCCAGATTCCTGCAGCACGAGCCGCAAAACCTAAGTGAGTTTCAAAAAGCTGACCCATGTTCATACGAGAAGGCACTCCAAGAGGATTGAGGATGACTTCAATGGGCCGGCCATCTTCCATATAAGGCATATCAGCTTCCCGCACAATTCTTGAGACCACCCCTTTGTTACCGTGGCGGCCTGCCATTTTATCTCCCACTTGTAATTTACGCTTAGAAGCTACGTAAACTTTAACTTGGCGTATAATACCGGGGTCTAAATCAGTATCCCCCTTCCTCATATGCTCTACTTCAGTTTTATACTGAGTGTCCAAGGTTTGCATGGCGATCGTGTAATCATGCAGAATTTGCTTAAGCGTTTGGAAAAGTTCATTATCAGGCGTCAGAAGATCTTCAATGTTCTCTTTTTCAATTGCTTCAATCATCTCTTGATTAATTAAAGCACCTTCTTCGAGAACAACTTCCGCAGTCTTGCGATGAACAATAGTACCTGGAGACATTTCATTTAATAGCAAGGCACCTAAACGTTCGCGCCTTTCTATACGAATTTCATTAAGCTTAGCTTTGTATTCTTTTTGAATATCTTTCAAACGAGAAGCTTCTTCAACTAATTCATCATCGGTTTTAGATAAACGATCTCGCCTGCTGAAGACTTTTACATCCATGACTACGCCTTCAGTGCCGGGAGGCACTGTCAATGAAGCGTCTTTTACATCAGCCGCTTTCTCGCCAAAAATCGCGCGTAATAATCTTTCTTCGGGAGCAAGTTCAGTTTCAGACTTAGGTGTAATTTTACCAACGAGAATATCGCCTGGCTTTACCTCAGCACCTATGCGTATAATACCATCATCTCCTAAATTAAGTAAAGCCTCTTCTGATACGTTAGGAATGTCGCGTGTAATCTCTTCCTTACCCAATTTCGTATCGCGAGCTGTTAATTCAAACTCTTCGATATAAATTGAAGTGAAAGCATCCTCACGTAATAATTTTTCAGAAATGATAATGGCATCTTCAAAGTTATAGCCAAACCAAGGCATAAAGGCTACCAGTACGTTACGCCCAAGTGCAGCTTCACCTTTGTCTGTGGCAGGTCCGTCGGCAATTACATCGCCGGCTTTTATTTTATCTCCTACTTCTACAAGCGGTTGCTGATTAATACAGGTACCGGAGTTAGAACGTAAAAATTTCTTCAACAGATAAACTTTTTTCTCCATCCGATTATCCAAAGGAGAAATGACAATTTTTGTACCATCCACATACTCCACAACCCCTTCTTCTTGCGCTATTACCACGGCGCCAGAATCCCTTGCAGCTCTTGCTTCTAATCCTGTTCCTACCAAAGGCGCTTCAGGTTTTAACAAAGGTACACCTTGACGTTGCATGTTAGAGCCCATCAAAGCGCGGTTAGCATCGTCGTGTTCAAGAAAAGGAATTAGTCCTGTCACAATAGAGACTAACTGTTTGGGGGAAACATCCATATGAGTAACTCTGGATGATTCAATTTCTAGCGGTTCACTGCGATAACGTGCCCATACGATTGAATCAGCAAACATATTATGTTCATCCAGGGTAGCAGAAGCCTGGGCAATTACACAGCGCTCTTCTTGATCTGCAGTCATGTACTCGATCTCTTCTGTGACTATGCCATTTCGCACAATTAGATAAGGGGTTTCAATAAAACCAAACTCATTAATCTTAGCAAAAGAAGATAAAGAGGTAATTAGACCAATATTCGGGCCTTCAGGAGTTTCAATGGGACAAATTCTTCCATAGTGGCTTGTATGCACGTCGCGCACTTCAAAGCCAGCGCGGTCTCGATTTAGGCCGCCAGGTCCAAGCGAAGAAAGACGACGTTTGTGGGTAAGCTCAGCAATGGGGTTAGTTTGATCCATAAACTGAGACAATTGTGAGCGACCAAAGAAGTCTTTAAGCACACCCGAAAGGCCTTTTGCGGAAACAATTTTACCAGGAGTCAAGGTATCCGAAGACAGATCAAAAAGATTCATTCTTTCTCGAATAATTTTCTCCATACGAGCCAAGCCAATACGACATTGGTTTTGAATTAATTCGCCCACAGAACGTACGCGACGATTACCTAAATGGTCAATATCATCAATATTAACATCATCGCGACCTTGCTTAAGACGAATTAGATATTTTAAAGCACCAATCACATCTTCTTTCGTCAAAGTGACTGTTTGGAGTTGTTCATCAGTAAGCTCCAGGCCCAATTTTGAGTTAAGCTTATAACGACCTACACGGCCTAAATTATAGCGCTTGGGATCAAAGAATAAACGCATAATAGCAGAACGGGCGTTCGACAAAGTAGCAGGTTCACCAGGACGAATTTTGCGATAAAAATCTTTCAAAGCCGATTCATAGGAATCTGTAGAATCCTTTGCTAACATTTTAATGATAGGGCTTGTTTCATCCGCATCTTCAGCAATGCGAATAACTTCAATACCTGAGTCTATCATTCGCTTTAACATGGCTGTAGTTAATTTTTCTGCTGCTTTACCAAATATTAAACCACTATCTTCATCGATAACGTCTTGCGCAAGGATTTTACCTACATATTTAACAAATTCTTTTTCGTTTTTAATCTTAACTTTGCGGGTACTAAAAAATTCTTCAATAATATCTGTATTGGTCGAGTATCCCAACGCACGAATAAAAGTTGTGGCCAAAATCTTACGACGTCTTTTCTTACGATCGATGTAGATATGGATAAGATCATTGCTATCAAATGCGCCTTCTAGCCAGCTTCCCCTGTAAGGAATAATGCGGAAAGAATAGATAACATTTCCTCTTGTATGCCGCTCCTGCTCAAAGCTAATTCCAGGAGAGCGATGCAACTGAGAAACAACCACGCGCTCAGCACCATTAATAATAAAGGTACCTTTATCCGTCATTACAGGGATAGTGCCCATGTACACTTCTTCTTCCTTGATCCCTGTCTCGTCTGTTAAACGAAACTTAACCTTTAGCGTGACGTTATAAGAAATTCCTCGGCGAATACACTCCTCGGGAGTATACTTAGGAACACCAAGGCTATAAGAGATGTATTCTAAAATAGTCTTTTCGTCATAAGACTTAATAGGAAACAGCTCGCTAAACACCTCCTGCAAACCGATATTTTCGCGCTCATCCGCGAACTTATTAGCTTGAAGGAACTGATTGTAAGATTTTATTTGGATTTCAATAAGGTTCGGAAGATCAATAATTTCTTTTTTATTGATAAAACTCATGCGTTGCGGCGGCCTTTTCAACATTCTGAAGGTCTCCCTGTGTAACTTAACTTAATTGTTTGGATGATAGGTATGGAATTAAAGATAGACTGATATTTACTCATAGTATCTACCACTAGCCATACAGCATGGATATATCGACTATATTTTTCAAGAACCAAAATATCAATTCCTAATTTACAGTTTTAATTCTATACCAAAAAGCCAAACTTAAAAATAGATGAGCCCAGGTAGGGGAATACTAATTCCCCTACCTGGGTGATAAAACTCAAAAAAACTTTCTTAGAGTCCTTTGAGTGTAACCTTAGCACCTGCAGTTTCTAGCTTCTTCTTAATATCTTCAGCTTCTGCCTTTGGGGCTGTTTCTTTGACCACTTTTGGAGCACCGTCTACTAGTTCTTTAGCTTCTTTTAAGCCAAGACCTGTAATCTCGCGTACAACCTTAATGACACCGATTTTTTTATCAGCTGGGGATTCAACCAAAGTCACTTGAAAATCAGTTGCTTCTGGAGCAGCAGGCGCAGCAGCTGCAGGTGCAGCAACTGCCACAGCAGCAGCAGCGGCCTTAACGCCCCACTTGTCTTCAAGCATAGTTTTCAACTCAGACATCTCTAATACGCTCAATTCGCTGAGGGTATTGACTAAATCTTCTGTTTTTTTACTCACAGTACTACCTCTTTAATTTCTAAAAACTTTATGTTAATGGGTTAATTATTATCTTCGCCGGCTTGCTTACATTTATTGTCCAAACAGTAAACCACGCTTGACAACACTGCATCCATGACTGCCAATGTCTCAGACATCGGTGCTTGAAGAACGCCAAGTAGCTGCGCACGCATTTCATCTTTATTGGGCAGCTTAGCTAAGGCCTCCATTTCAGCTGCATTGTACAGTTGGCCTTCAAAACGGCCACCAATCACTTCAACAACTTTACCATTGTCCTGGCTAAACTTATATACATACTTTGCTGTATCAAGCGGCTCATGCCCTGCCAAAACAATTCCTATATGCCCTTCTAGTGAGTCTACATCTATATCAAGCCCTGCTGCTTTAGCTGCTTTCACTAAAATACGCTTACGCACAACTTCAATGAAGCCACCCTGCTTAGCTAGGTCGCCACGAAATTCGTTAGCTTTATTAGCTGTAAAGCCTTTGTAGCGCATGATCAAAAAAGAATCATTTTTCTGAAGATGATCTTGTACTTCATCTAAAAGGAGCTGCTTTTCTTCTCTCATAAAATAACTCCTTTAAGCTTGCTCAATTGCACGCAGGTCGATTTTTAAGCCGGGCCCCATCGTAGAGGAGAGGTACGCAGACTTCATAAATTGTCCCTTCGCTGCAGCTGGTTTGGACTTTTGCACAGCATGCAAAAATGCCATTATGTTTTCTTCAAGTTTATCATGCGCAAAAGACAGCTTACCCAATCCATTGTTAATCATACCATGGCGATCCACTTTGAACTCAATTTTACCGGCTTTGAGCTCATGAATAGCTTTAACGATATCAGTGGTTACGGTTCCAGCTTTGGGTGTTGGCATGAGTCCTCGAGGGCCAAGAACTTTACCTAACTTACCTACTTCACGCATCATATCTGGGGTGGCAATAACGGCATCAAAGCCGCTCCATCCCCCGCTAACTTTTTCTAAAAGTTCATCGTCACCTGCGTAGTCGGCTCCAGCTGCTAAGGCCTCTTTAACCTTTTCACCTCTGGCAAAAACGAGTATTGAAATCGTTTTTCCTGTACCATTCGGTAGTGATACAGTTCCGCGGACATGTTGATCCGTTCTACGAGGGTCCACGCCCATTTTTAAAGCCACGTCAAGCGTCTGATCAAATTTAACAGGCGGACATTTCTTTAAAATTTCGACAGCTTCTTTAACAGTGTATGTCTTAGTCACATCCACTTGTTTTGCTGCCTCCCGAATTCTTTTGCTTTGGCGACCCATATTCTCTTTTTGTTTATAAGTTTATTCAGCGACTAACTCTAAGCCCATGGAACGTGCTGTTCCTAGAACGATATGTGTAGCAGCTTCTAAATCGCGCGCATTCATGTCTTGAATTTTTTCTTCAGCCACTTTTAGCGCTTGCGCCTTAGTAATTTTGCCCACTTTGTCTCGATTAGGTACGGCCGACCCTTTTGCTACGCCTGTTGCTTTTTTCAATAGTTCTGCTACAGGGGGCTTTTTTGTAATAAATGTGAAGCTTTTATCAGCATACACAGTGATGACGACGGGCAAAATATCTCCTGCCATCGCCTGAGTTTTAGCATTATATTCCTTGCAAAATGCCATAATATTCACACCGGCAGAACCGAGTGCTGGACCAATAGGTGGAGCTGGATTAGCTTTCCCTGCTGGAATTTGCAACTTAATAATTTTAACAACTTTTTTTGCCATAATTTCCTTCTATCCACCATTCATCTTAACATGTGACACCCCGAGGCAGGGAACTGAAGCAGCTAAAGCATCAAGGCTGGGTTTTTTGTCACACTCATTTTATATTATCTTATTGACATCTTCATGATAGTGCTATTTAAAACCCTATCTCTTTATGATCTCTAGCTTGATTCTGCTTCTTCGTTAATTTCTTCCACTTGTACAAATTCTAGATCATCCACACGTGTATCACGCCCGAAAATAGAAACTAATACACTCAAACGGCCTTTATCATGGAAGACTTCAGAGACGGTTCCAATAAAGTTAACGAATACACCATCGATAATTTTAACTTTGTCGCCTATTTCAAACTTGTGGCGCTGAGTAACTTTTTGTTTTTTATCTTCCAAATCTCTAAGAATTTCTTCAACCTCTGCATCAGATAAAGCTGTAGGTTTGTCTCCACCTAAAAACTCAATGACTCCTGCAGTCTGCTTAACATAATGCCAAGACTCATCCGTCAGAGTCATTTTTACAAGGAGATAACCCGGCCATAAACGTCTTTCAATAATTTTCTGTTGTCCTTTTTTGACCTCAGAAACATTTTCAATGGGCAGCAATATTTTTTCGATAAGCTCGCTCATGCCTTTGAGGTCTCGGTGCTCCTCTAATGCTTTCTTGACTTTTTTTTCATGTGTAGAGAAAACCTGTACGACATACCATTTGTGCATTTACCACCGCCGTTATTAATCTTAAACTACTAAACGCAGAGCCGACTCTAAAAACCAAAGGCACGCTTGAATGAGTAAATCCATAAAATATATACCCATCCCACAAAAAAAAGTGGCACCGACCACAATAAGAGTATAAGTTTTTAATTCTTCCGGATTCGTCCAGTTAATACGTTTAAGTTCAGCTTTAATTTCACTAATAAAGTCGGCTACTTGTATTTTTTTATGAGCCGCCAAAGTTTCTTTATTTTTAGAGGTATTAAGGGCAGGCTGTTGTTTTTTCTTTGCTTCCATTGATTTTACTTCGACTACCATATTTTACCTCCAATATACTCTCGTTGTGATTACTTCACTACGAGTGCGGAGGGATTCGAACCCCCGACCGGCGGCTTTGGAGACCGCTGCTCTACCAGCTGAGCTACACACCCTCATCAATAAGGTAAGTGTGTAGAAAATTGTAGGCTACCCACCTATTTCTCTACACACTCACACTAACACTTACTTGATAATCTCTGATACTGTACCAGCACCGATAGTATGTCCGCCTTCACGAATAGCAAAGCGCATACCTTTTTCCATAGCCACTGGAGCAATTAATTTAACGATAATTTCCACGTTATCACCAGGCATCACCATTTCTACACCTGCTGGCAATTCAATGGTACCGGTTACGTCTGTCGTACGGAAGTAAAATTGAGGACGATAACCTGTGAAGAAAGGTTTCTTACGGCCACCTTCTTCTTTAGTCAACACGTATACAGGCGCTTTGAACTCAGTATGAGGAGTGCAAGTACCCGGAGCTGCTAATACCATTCCACGCTCGATATCCGTCTTTTCAAGACCGCGAAGAAGAAGACCGACGTTTTCACCGGCACGTGCTTCATCCATAGACTTGTTAAACATCTCTACCCCTGTCGCTACAGTATCGCGTGTTTCACCTAGCCCGACCAACTGTAACTTATCGTTTAATTTGACTATTCCTCGCTCTACACGACCAGTAGCTACTGTACCACGTCCAGAAATTGAGAACACATCTTCAACAGGCATTAAGAAAGGCTTATCAATTTCTCGTGTAGGTGTAGGAATTTGCTGATCAACAGTACGCATTAAGTGCTTAACTGCTTCCACATATTTCTCATCCCCTTCGAGAGCTTTTAAGGCAGATCCTCTAACAATAGGCACATCTTTATAGCCTTTAGATTCGAGTAACTCATGCAATTCTAATTCCACCAAGTCAAGCAACTCTTGATCGCTTTCACCTAGCATATCTACTTTGTTAAGAAAGACAACAATCGCAGGAACTTGCATCTGACGAGCCAATAAGATATGCTCGCGCGTTTGAGGCATAGCACCATCTGTAGCAGCTACCACAAGTATAGCACCATCCATTTGTGCAGCACCAGTAATCATGTTTTTTACATAATCAGCGTGACCTGGGCAGTCAACGTGTGCATAGTGACGAGCATCAGTTTCATATTCCACGTGAGTGGAGTTGATAGTGATACCACGTGCTTTTTCTTCAGGTGTATTATCGATTGAAGCATAGTCTCTAAAAGTTGCTCCGCCTGCTTCAGCCAATACTTTTGTTATAGCGGCTGTTAGGGTTGTTTTGCCATGGTCGACGTGGCCAATAGTGCCCACGTTTACGTGAGGCTTATTACGTTGAAATGATTGTTTTGCCATTATATCCTCCGTTAAACTCCAGTAAGGACGTTAATATATTTATTTTTTTTCTTTTTTTGCCCAGAAAAGGAATTGAACCTTCGACCGCTTGCTTACCATGCAAGTGCTCTACCACTGAGCTATCTGGGCAAGCAATTTTTGTCTGCAAACTCAAAAGCATAAAAGTTTAGCTTTTTTTATATAAAAGATCAACAATTATCAGGATCTTCCCTATTCTTAACGTTGGCGGAAAATTATCCGAGCTTTCGTTAAATCATAAGGAGACATTTCTACAGTCACCACATCTCCTACTAAAACACGAATATTTTTCATTCGCATTTTTCCACACAGATGGGCTATCACCTTTAAGCCATTTTGTAAGGACACTCTAAAGGTCATATTTGGAAGTAGCTCTTCTACAGTGCCGTCCAATTTAATAGTATCTTCTTTTGCCATGCTATATTTGGGTTTATGTCTTTGAAGAAATAGAAACGATTTATTTAGTGTAGAATAAATTAACACAAATTTGTTAAATGTCAAGCATAAATGTAAAATCCATGAAAATTATTTTACTCTTGGAGATATCACTTGGCTAATCTCCTTCTAGCTTTTCTGCTATATTGCAAACCCCCTCTTGTAAGGACGGTTTTTTATATTTATCTTAAGGCTTAAGGACTCAACGTCTACATTTTGTTAAGAATTTTTGATTGTACTTCTCTTTGCCTAACATTCTTACATGACCTAATGAATATTTAAAACCAGTCTTCTGCAAGCTATTTCTGCAGGTAACTTACCAGTACTTTTATCTTCACTAGTCCCTTTTAAGCTATTCCTATTTCTCTTTGCGAATAAGGATAAAAAAAACACTTCTCTTTTAAATTTTTCAGTTTAGGGGAACGGAGGTTAAACATTACTCTAGAGGATTAAAAGCTGACCTATGAAACATACATAGCTAGAGAAAAATTTAATATGGTAAATAAACGATAGGAGAGCTATTCTTTTCTAAGATTGTCAATCACTTCCCGCGGGCTCTTTATTAAAAAATATGGGCGATAACTTAAAAGCTTTTATTTTTTGCAAAAACTTGCTAACTGCGGTTTATTTAAACTTGGTTAAGTTTGCTATTCCTTAAATTTTTTAGCTTTAAGATAAAGTAGATAGTAGAGCTATATATTAAATTTGATAAAATATTGTTTCCTTATGTCACCAACCTTTGAAAGAAAGCAAAACGAATTAAAAGCTCTTTTTGTAGCTTGTCCTAATGAAGAATCTAAATACAAAAAGATCATTGAAATGGGTCGAACACTAACGAAGCCGAAACTCCATCGCAAAACCTCTGAGAATATTGTTAAAGGCTGCCAAAGTGCCATGTATTTACACTCTTTTTTAAAAGAGGGAAACGTCTATTTTGAAGTAGAGTCTGAAGCTTTAATTTCTGCCGGGCTAGCAGCTCTTCTTGTGTATGTCTATAATGGAGAGACACCAGAATCTATTTTAACCTGTGCACCCACATTCTTAGAAGACTTGGGTATTCGTGCTAGCCTAACACCTAGCCGTGCCAACGGCCTCTACAGTGTACATCTACGCATGAAACAAGATGCCCTCCGATTATTAACAGCTAAGTAAATAGCTTATTGCCCGCTAACCTAAATATTAAATTTTCTTAATTCAAGCCTCTACCCGCTTCTTGCAGGGCTTTTGCAATTTTACAGGTAGGGTCAGTTTTAAGTTATCTAAAAGAAGAGAAGTGTAAATTTAAGATGCAAAGCACTTAAGACAGGATGAAAAAACTAAAACTTCAGGTCACTTAAAGAAAAAGTCCCGCAATCTTTTTTATTGGCTGGCAGCTAACTACTTCATCAAGACGGATTTATTTCCTTACGTGTTTCAAATTCCAGCTTCCATTGACGTCCATCTGCTGATACACACCATAGCTCCAGGACACCCAATTCTGTCATCCGAGACTTTAACTTAACATTAATCACTTTTCCATCTCCTTCCATACGGTCCAGGCAGGCTTCCATGCTAGGTAACTCGGTCAGCTCCTGTTTCCAATTTTTAACTACGGTTCCTACTAAAGGTTCTATACCATTGGACAACGTTTTAGTTGCATGGCTAAAAAAGCGAAAGGTAGCTGTCTGCCCTACGACGAGGGCAAATTCTTGGCCTGGTAAATCTTGTTCTGAGCCTTCCTCCATGCCAAAAGGTACTACACACACAGCTTTAAGAGAGGGTGTAATACCGGGCACGGCCAAGGTAGCCTCTTCTACGCCTACATAAAAACTGCGGCTTGTACCGCTTTTAATTCTTATAGCCTGCCCTCGACAAGCAAGTCCATAGCTAACAGCTCCATAGCTCACAGCATAATCCAGATCGCCGTCTGCGAATACTTTTACCGTTTCTCTATGCATTTTTGTAGCCCAATAATTAAGTTGCTCTACCACTCTTTGGCAAAATGCTTCTGCTTTCATGGTTCCCCCGTTAAAGAGGACAGCGGTAGGCATTAGAAAATTATCCATGCTCGAGCTTTCACTTTCACCGGTCATAGACAAAAATTTAGCTAATTGACAAGTTATACGCGCATCTTGCGCATAAGGTAAGCCAATCTGCTGCAAGCCTAAACGTTTTTCATGATGAGCACGCTCTTCGAGAGGCACTATAGGCATAAAACCTTGCAAAATTAATTCTTGGGCTTCTGGCAAGGTTATAAATGTTTTTAAAGAATTGGCTATTAGTTTACGTCCTCTCCCCATGATAGTGATGTCCACTTGCTGAGGGGGTTCTGCCGAAAACAGTTGCTCCTTTGCTTGCCGGCAAGCATGTGTTAAAGCTTTAAGCTGCCACTCATCAATAGAATGGCCTTGCTCTTCTAATTTAGATTTTGCAAGGTAAGCTAACGCTAGATCCATATTGTCTCCACCCAGTAATAGATGAGATCCTACGGCAATGCGGTTTAATCCTACCTCTCCTTCTTGGTCAATTACGGAGATGACACTAAAATCGGTAGTTCCTCCCCCAATATCTACTACTAAAATATGATCTCCCACTTTAAGGATTTTACGCCATTCCTGGGCATGCCTATGCAACCATGCATAAAAGGCTGCCTGAGGTTCTTCCAGAAGAATAATAGCGGGATATTCTGCTAAAGCTGCAGCTTCTTCGACAAGTTGGCGAGCTCGCGGATCAAAAGAGGCAGGAACCGTAATTAGGATCTGCTGCTCTTTAAATGGAACTTGTGGCATGCTTTTTTCCCATGCTAAACGCATGTGCCGCAATAATTCCGAACAAGCTTGCAAAGGACTTATTTTTGAGCTCTCTTCGTCCAAATCTGTAGGAAGGAGGGGGGCATGGGGATTGATGCCAGGATGACAAAGCCAGGATTTTGCTGATGAGATGAGTCGAGCAGGCAGCTCAGCCCCTCTATTACGAGCATACGATCCTACACACTTATCAGAGCTAAAAAAATCTGCTAGCTCTAGAGGAATTGCAGAAAGCTCCTCTGATAAGGGAAAATATAAAAAAGAGGGAAGAGCTTTACTCTCACCTAAGGTTGTAGCCTCCATGACCTGTGGAATAGAAAATTGATGAATGACGGAGCTATTATCATCAGCTTGCGTATAAGCTAAAGTACAATTAGTCGTTCCAAGATCAATACCGATAATATAATGGCTAGAAGAGACCATGATTAAAATACCTTATATACAATATATAGAGAGAAAAATAGTTTCTTTAATTATCCTTTAACTTCAATTTCTGCAGGGCAAATAATTTCGGAGGCTTGTTCTGCCATTTTCATGGGCAAAGATCGTTTATGAGCTTTCCAGCCTTGGTGAACAATAGTCCCTATGTAGGGAGGCTCCCCCTTAACTTGGCCCGATACTTTTATAGCTGTAGTATCATATCCTTTGGGTACTGTAACCATTGCTCCCTCTTTTTCTAGCATGATAGGACGTATGGTTACCAGTTCTTCCAAGTTCTTACTACATTCTTGATGTATTTGGCGTACAGCCGCACCTACCTGAGCATCAGTAAAAGCATGAATATCTTCTTTTAAAAAATCAATAAGCCGCCCTGACTGTTGCAATAAAGCAAGCAAGCGCAAATGTGAATAGTCTTGCTTGGTACTGTCTAAATTTTTCACCGAATCGTCTAAAAAAACTAGAGCCTTAGTGGGCTCCTTCCAAGCTTTAATAAATGCTTTTATAGCTAATAAAAAACGCATGACAATTTCTCCTAAATGTCGATTCTTTTTTCGATTAGTTCATAGGCTTCATACACAGAAGATAAATACCCGGTGTGTACAAAAATCTCAAGCAATAAACATAGAAGAAAAAATATAAATACTACGCTTAGTAGTAATTTTCCTCCCGGCACGCGAAAATAAGCTGGATATCCTTTAGAATACCGCCCTACCCAGACCATTAAAACAGGAATAAAGCCATTTAAGATTGTATCCCCATAACCGCCCGAAGAATCTAAAGCGACGACAAACACTCTCTCAAATTGAGTAGCAAAAACAAGGGTAGGCATGATGATTAAGATGCCTAATATTACGTTTCCCATTCCTATTTTTTTAATTTTTAATCCATCGGAAAGGAAATCAAATAGCCCTAAAGCAATTCCCAAAAAAGAAGTGACAACGGCAAAAAAAGCAAAAAAATGGGCAATACTTGCTACATACTTTCCGTGCACATGCTCATTTAAAAAAAGGGTGGCAGGCTTGCCATCTATCAAGGCTTGAGCCAAGCCATGGGTTCCTTCTACAGGAACAATACCTAGCATCATACATTGCCATAAAGCATAGATCATAAAGGTGATAGAGGTCCCTCCAATAATTGCTAAACGTAAGCCTTTTAAATTCTTTTTTAAATAAGGGGTCAAACTTGGGACCATTGTTTGATAGCTGAAAGAGGCCAACATTAAAGGAATAGCTAATAGAAAACCGGTCCAATGACTATATTTCAAATAAGTAACTTGCACTTCAGGCATCCCTATGCTAATTAAGGCTACATAGGAAGCAAGCATAGCCATAAATAAAATTGCATTGACTCGACCTACAATGGCACTCCCTAAATATAGGACGAGTCCAAAAGTTAAGATATAGATCGTACACCCTAGTTCTTTAGTCAAGGGAATATCAAAAATGCTGCCGAACGCGAGGGCTAGCTGATGGCCTCCTGCTGCTGTATAGGCAACAAGCGAGGCATAACAAATAAAGAGATAGAGAATCCAGCTAATCCAACGTCCAACATTTCCTAAAAGACGATGTGTCATGGTATCGACATGGACACCTTCTTCCATCCACAGGCTAACTTCCAATAAAAGTAAACCTGTAATTGTCATCATTATCCAACAGATAACCATGACCACTAAAGAAGGTATAAAACCATTCACACCCGTGGCAACAGGCAAAGCAAGCATTCCTCCGCCAATACAACAACCCGCTACAAGAAACATAGCTGACAAAACGGTTCCTTTAGAAGGAACGTGACTTTTTTCCACAACTCTCCTTAATGAATTTTAAAATTAGTGAAATGATCATAGATAATTTAGTGATAGTCATCAAGAGGAAACACCTATAGAACTAATAGTAGGGCACCATCCAATCTAATTTATCTTTTACCTCCTTAAAAGTTAGCCAAACTCTCTACTTCTTTCCTTTCCAGGAGGATACTTTCAGGACGCCAAAGGAGATGGAGATAAAAAATTTTCTAAGCTTTCCCGTAGAGATTGTTATAATAACAAACTTCCCCCAGCAACCCATCTATTCATTCAATGTTCTTGAAAGGTAGTCGATACATCTTTAAGCTTGTGTTTCATTCAATCCTCTCTTTTATTAAGATAAAAAGACTCAACGAGTGAATATGCCAGCATTCTTATTAAAAATTCAAAATCTCTCTTTTTCTTTCGGAGAAAAAAAGATACTAAAAAATCTTTCGTTAGATATATCACCTAACGAAGTTATTTCTTTAGTAGGATGGTCAGGATCAGGGAAAACGACTCTCTTTAAACTCCTCGCAGGCATATTACCGCTCGAAACAGGAGTTATTAGCGTGGTCACAGGTCAACCTGCAGAATCCATTGCTTTTATGGCGCAAGAAGATCTATTGCTTCCTTGGAGAACCATTCTAGAAAACTTACTCCTCCCTACAGAATTAGGGAAAAAGCCTTCTTCTAGCTTATCCCTCCAGCAAAAAGCATTAAGCCTGCTCTCAGAAATGGGCCTCAAAGAAAGTGCTAACCTATATCCTGAGCAACTTTCTGGAGGAATGCGCCAAAGGGCTTCTCTCGCCCGTGCTCTTTTGCAACAACGCCCTCTTCTACTGCTAGACGAGCCTTTTAACAAGCTAGATGTAGTGCTTCGTGAGCAGGTTTATGAACTATTACGTAAAATCAAAGAGAAATTAAATTGTACGATTTTAATGAACACCCACGACTTCCGTGATGCTATTTATCTGGCAGATCGGATTTTATTGCTGCATGATGGGAGTATTCATAAGATATGGAAAATAGAAAATAAGCTGCGTCGTGATCCGCTTCATTATGCAACCCTTTCAGAGGAAATCCGGCAGGCCCTCTTTAATTTGATAGATTAAGCTTGATAAGTATGAACTTTTAATTTTCCTCCTCTAAATGGCCTTGTTAGATAAATAATCTAGTAGGTCGTTTGTTTTAAGGCCGAGCCTTATGCTACTAAATTAGCACCCATTGTCTTTTAGATATTCCAATTCTTCCATCTATTTCGTAGAGCAGCATTTAAATTATAAAGCATGCTTGCTGATAGGCCACTTTCCTAAAGAAAAAATTCCCTCCCAAGTCCTAAATGACTTTCAAAGTATTATTTCTTTTTTCTCCATCCAAGTCTTGCCAGTCTTTGGCTTAAGGTTCCTCCTCCTCGCGGAGGGGCTAAAGGATTTATACTCCGAATATAAGATGATGGGTAGAAAGATTATCTATCATAAGCTTCCTGTCTCTAAGGAATTTTTAGGCTCTTTGGCAACTTAAAGGATCATCGAGTTTGTTATTAATTCATCTGCTTTATTGCTCTTTATCAAATCCCTCAAAATAATCTCCTATAGATTTGGACAAATGCTTAAGTGAATCTTTCTTCAAATCCTCCGCTTGTCATTCCCATGCTGGCAAACTTTGCATTCTCCTTCGCCTTACAGAGCTTCATCCCACAAAAATCAAAGGCTATGTCTGTTATGGAAGGGTATGGCTTAACTTCTTCACGTTCTTGCCCAAGCTCTTTAGTGCATCTACAGATGCATATCTAATTAGGATGGACGAATAGTAAGCAACCTTGAGTATTAACCCGCATAGAATATGCCTCTGCTAACTTTATTAAGCATTATAATTATTTAACTCTCTGCTAGATAATGAATTAAAAAGCTACATCCCATCTAAAACTTAAATTAAAAATATATTTTCCTATTTTAATTAATGGAGTTATAGCTTATGTTTAACTGCGGTTAAATTTTTGAATTAAAGCTTGAAAAGCAAGGATAACCTATAAACGCTTTCCTATAGCTACTTGCTAAAAATAAATCATCAATATTTTCTAGGATTGATTAGATTGTTAAATAATGAAAGCTTTGCTATTAGCCTTATAAAACATTAAAGAAAGGGCTTAACCTCATGCAAGTTCAAAATCTCTCCCCCGCTCCTCTATCAAAGACTTCACCTGCAACTCCTGTGTCTGCTATTTCTCCCGATGTCCATAAGATGTTACAAAATCCTGAGCTTTACGCTATGGTAGAAGGTACTCTATGTGGCCGGCTGGTTAAATTGCTTCTAGCACGCTGTAATACTACTCTAGAAAAGCATTTATATGCATACAAAGCTAAAGGAGTTGTGCTCTCAGAAAGTTTACAGATTATATTGGGAATAGCCCAAGCCACAGATAATCAAGAAGCTCTGGATATACTCTATAAGTATAATCCTAACTTAGCTTCCATTTGTCATATTAAACTTATGGCTCATCGATTTAGTATTGTCGGTAAAAGCCAAATAAATGGGCAGTTTTTTGAGTTAGAAGGTTCTGATCATCGCATTACTTTTCAAGCTCTTTATAATTCGCTTAAACAGCATCTAGATCTTCCTGAGCAAGAAATTATTCTTCCTATTATTGAAATGATCTTAAAAGTTGAAAAAGATCCCACTATAATGCCAGAAATTCTTTTAGACGCGTATCATCAAGGCAAAACAATTTTTTTGCCTTTGGTATTTAAGTTAATTACAGCCAGCCACATCTATGGTTTTCTCATTAAAGGCAACCGGCTAATCAAGCTGAATAAAGGACTTCATGCAGACCTACCCACCGGTTTGCATATTTATAAAATAGCTGATCCTTCTAAGATTAATATTGAATACATTCATAGATTACTGAACACGAATGTATTGAGGACATATTTTGAAAAAGGTGTGGATAAAGAACTTGGCCTTGTTCACGACCACTATATTCCTACTACCCTTCAAAAAGCAGGAGTTTGTTCTTGGTCTATAGCCAAACTAGCTTTACGAGGAGGATTTATTTTAGAAGGAATTGAAAATGGAAAAATAAAATATAAAAAATGGAGCCAAGCCGATCGTTTTGCAACAGTCATTGATTATCTAAAGCAAGAAAATGTAGATCCCCACTTAATCGCTTCTTTGTGGTGTAGAACTAAAGACCAAAAAATTAAAGAAGCTTTGGAAGATAGATTAACAACTACGCATATAGCTAATGAAAACTCTACCTCCCTTCATTTAGCAGCAGAAAGCAATAACTTTTCAGTAGTAGAAAAGCTATTGATGGAGGGAGAAAATATCAATAGTGAAGACGCTGAAGGCTGGACACCCTTAATTGCCGCAGCTTGCCAGGGCCATGTTGAAATGGTGGAATACCTGTTGGAAAGAGGAGCCTACGTTAATAAAACGGGCAAAACAGGCCTTAATGCTTATTGGCATCTATTATCTCAACAAGGTGAATGCTCTAAAAACCCTAAAATGGAAAACCATATTAAAAAGGTCAAGCAATTATTAATAGAGAAAGGAATTGACACCGACCTTTCCAATGGTTTTAGATTGATGGCCCAACGCCATGCGAAAGGATTTTAAAAATTTTGCTTTTGCATACGCTCCAGCCTTTCCACCACTTCATCAATCGTTGGCCTTGTTCTTGGGTCAGGGTTGCACATTTCTATGATGAGCCTTTCTAAATCACTCTCCGCTTTTTGTTTTAGTTCTTCTAGTTCCTTCTTATACCCTGCATCTGTTAAGTATAAGGTAATTTGAATAGCTTCCCTACCTACTTTCCAGGGAGCAGATCCATGGCTGATAAACATTTCTAGCAAACTGACCCCTAACGCATAAACATCAGCAGGCCTAGCATCCTCGACATGCTCTTCCTCTGAATATTCTGGTGGGATATAACCTGGCGTGCCTAGGGAATCTCTTCTCTTGCTGGCATCGCTATTCTTATGGACAGTATCAAAATCCCCTACCACAGCCTCTACTGTTTCCGGATTGGAGGGATCCCATTGCAAGAAGATGTTTTCAGGCTTAAGATCCCGATGAACCCATCCTTTCTCATGCATTCTTTGGATTCCTTGTGCAAGTTGAAGGGCTATTGGAATATGCAGTGGCTGGGAAGACTGATTGCTTTTAGCAAAAGAGAACATCTTTTCACCAGAAAAGGGGTAATACTTAGAGATAAAAGCCTCCTTGCGTCCCCCTGTTTTTTGCCCACTCCAGATAGAAACAGGGTTTTTAGGTATTGATTCCCAAACCACATGCTCCATTTGGCAAATATATGGTTGGTCTTTTACCTCCTCCATAAATTGAAATATAGCCTTTCGCTGCTTCTGATCAAGAGGTTTGAATAAGACTCCTCTGACTTTAATTTCTTCAGTGTCTATATCTTGCATTAACTTAGCTCTTTTATATCCCCCTTTGCCTAGCAAACCTGTTTTTATTTCATCTCCAACGCGAATCCATTCTTCTTTTTTCAGGTGAACTGAAATCTTTCCATTAGAATAAACAGTATATGAATGCGTCAACCCTTCTACTTTCTTAGCGCTAATTTTCGTAAGAGAATTAATGGGCTTTCCTCTTAAAATTTCCTTCAATATAGCAATATCTTGTTCAATAGCCTTAAAGTCAAATTGCTTTGATTTCTCACCCATCATTTTTAATGGCTGGCTAATTTGCCCTTCTACTGTAGCAAGCTCTGCAGGGTGAGCGGATTCTACATCTGCATCTACCGCTAGGTTTTCTAATATTTTATCTAATTCCTCACTAAGCTGCTCTAAGTTGCTTTGAGGTAAGCTTATTTTCGGTATTAGCCGGCTTAATTGAAATTTCTCTAATTCTGAAGCACTCTTTCTAGCCTCATTGAGCTTTTTCCCTAAGTTGCCAACCTGTAAACAGAGGTCATCTCGCTCTGGCGATAGTTTGAATTTTTCTTCGCTTAGTATTTTCTCAAGATCGCTAAGTTCCTCTCTAATTGCATTTAAATCTTCTAAGCTTGGTTTTTCATCTAGCCTTTTTTCATCTAGCCTTTGATTTAAACGATATAACTCCTCCTCAATTTCACTAAGAGCGGCTGCTTCCTTGGTAAGGTCTAAATTTGCTATAGATACTTCAGCTACAGCTTCTGTTTCCTTCTCTTTACCTTTCATCTTTCTTCTTATTTCTTTTTCTTCAGGTGTCATAAAGGCTAGAGGAATGGCTATTTTTCCAGGGGCAGCTTTACCAGCTGGGGATTGTTGCTCTTCATGAGTTTTTTCAAAAACCCTTCTCAATTTTTCAATATTCAGGGGCCTTACAGGCCCTTTGGCCTCCTTGCTCGCTGATGTAATTTTTTCCTTGGAAGGCTTTTCTTCGAGCTGTTGAGGTTTATTTGACTTCTGTTCTGGCTTTGTTCTTTGAAGGAGACCCCTTTCGGAGGGCCTATTTAAGAGATAATCGGTTTTCGCCAGGATTTCTTTAGCTTTTTCTCTTACCTTTACTTGCCCCGGCATCTTTCTCTCGCTGGATACTTGCTCTCTAGGAGTAACAGGTAGAGATTCTTTTTCTTTCCAAAAATTTAAAACTTTACCATAGTCATTATTCATAACTATCCTTTATTAATTGTTATTAAACAAACAAATTCACTAATAATTTAATTATAAATTATAAATATAATTGTTAAAACAATTTATTTATTAAAATTAAAAATAAATAATTGTAAGTTATTAAAAATTAACAACAACTCCTATAAATTATAATAAAAAAAATCACACATTAATTATGTAATTTGTTAACAAACAATATTTTTTAAATATGTATTCGCGTAATAAGCTGATTTAAAACGCATGATAATTCAAACTAAATAATTCTTATTTATATGAAGCAACTGACAATTAAACTTCTGGAAAAAGAGGACTATTAAGCTAAGAGGACAACTTAAGCAGAATTTCAGAAAGGATGTGGAATAACCAATAATCCAAAAATGCTAGCTGAATATGCTAAGCTAAATGGTTGCTAGGTGATCAAAGAAGGCTTTACTTGCGAAGAAGTGAGCAAGCAAGAAGTGCATAACTGGCATAAAGATTTAGCTAAAGTAGGATTAGCTTTTAAAATGGTAAAAAGAGACCTGGAAATACAGCAATCTACTTTCGTAAGGAGCGGAAACAAAAAGCGAAGGTGGATTTAGAAAGACTCATCCTAGAAATGTGCAACCATGACCCAAGAACAAGGCCAACAATTGATGAAGTGGTGGAAAGGCTGCAGAGAATGCAAAAGCAAAATTTTAAAACCTTTCTGCATGGCGTCGCGCCATCCATCTAAAACCATTGGAAAGATCTGTATCAATTCCTTTCTCAATTAAAACCTTTTCAACCTTAATGATACGGCTTTCCATTTTAGGATTTTTAGAGCATTCACCTATCTGAGACAATAGGTGGCAATAGGCGTTAAGGCCTGTTTTACCCGTTTTATTAACGCAGGCTCCCTTTTCCAGTAGGTATTCCACCATTTCAACATGGCCCTGGCAAGCTGCGGCAATTAAGGGTGTCCAGCCTTCAGCGTCTTCTCTATGGATATTTTCTCCATCCATCAATAGCTTTTCTACCACTGAAAAGTTATTGCTTTCTGCTGCTAAATGAAGGGGCGTGGATTTTTCATTGGCTATATGCGTGGTTGTTAATCTATCTTCCAAAACTTCTTTAATTTTTTGGTCTTTAGTTCTGCACCATAGAGAAGCGATTAAGTGAGGATCTACATTTTCTTGCTTTAGATAATCAATGACTGTGGCAAAACGATCGGCTTGACTCCATTTTTTATATTTTATTTCTTCATTTTCAATCCCTTCTAAAATAAATCCTCCTCGTAAAGCTAGTTTGGCTATAGACCAAGAACAAACTCCTGCTTTTTGAAGGGTAGTAGGGATATAGAGGTCATGAACAAGACCCAGTTCTTTATCCACTCCTTTTTCAAAATAACTCCTTAATACATTCGTGTTCAGTAGCCTATGAATGTATTCAATATTAATCTTAGAAGGATCGCCTATTATATAAACATGTAAGCCTGTTGGTAGGTCTGCATGAAGCCCTTTATTCAGCTTGATTAACCGGTTGCCTTTAATGAGAAAACCATAGATGTGGCCGGCTGTGGCTAGCTTAAATATTAAAGGTAAAAAAATTGTTTTGCCTTGATGATAGGCGTCTATAAGAATTTGATCCTTTGTATGAGGATCTTTTTCAACTTTTAAAATCATTTCAATGATAGGAAGAATCATCTCTTGCTCGGTAACCTCTAGATGCTGTTTAAGCGAATTATAAAGAGCTTGAAAGGTAATGCGGTGATCAAAACCTTCTAAGTCAAAAGACTGCCCATTTATTTGGCTTTTACCGACAATACTAAATCGATGAGCCATAAGTTTAATATGGCAGATGGAAGCTAAGTTAGGATTATACTTATAAAGTATATCCAGAGCTTCTTGATTATCTGTAGCTTGGGCTATTCCCCATACGGTTTCTAGTCTTTTTGAAAGTATAATTCCCTTAGCTTTGTATGCATATAAATGCTTTTCTAAAGTGGTATTGCAGCGTGCTAGAAGCAATTTAATCAATCGGCCACATAGAGTACCCTGTACCATGTCGTAAAGTTCAGGATTTTGTAACATCTTGTGGACCTCGGGGGAAATCTCAGCTACAGGAATTTCAGGTGAAATATTTGATAGGGGATGGGAAGAGAGATTTTGAACTTGCATAAGGTTAAACCCTTTCTTTAATGTTTTATAAGGCTAATAGCAAAGCTTGCATTATTTAAAAAACTAATTAATCCTAGGAAATATTGATGATTTATTTTTAGCAAGAAGCTATAGGCAAGCGTTTATAGGCTATCCTTGCTTTCCAAGTTTTAATTCAAAAATTCATCCGCAGCTAACTTTAAGCCCTATATTTATTAATTAAAATAAGAAAATATATTTGTTAGTTTGATTTTCATGTAAAACTTCATTCTTTTTGATTCATTATCTAGTAGAAGGTCCAATCTTGTTGTGTAAATGATCTACTATTTTGTGTGGTTAAGGTATAGGTTTTATATCAGGCTTTACCCCCTTAAGTTAATGCCTATTGTCTTTTTAAGAATTTTGAGCTTCTTCATCCTTTTCATAGCTAAAAGTTTTAACCTAGAGCTCTGCTCGCTGAAAAGCTAGATTCATAGAACGCCAACCTCTTTCAAAGTTTTTTTAAAACGATACATTACCGTTTCGGTAAGCATCTTCTATGTACCCTCAAAGTTCTTCCAAAGCTGCCTGGCAGGGATCCTTTTGCCAAAACTTGGAATGGCTTTCAAAGTACTCATTTTTTCTCGCGCTTGCCCATCTCGTAGCTTAGCTTCCCTCTTCATGAGAGCGATTCTAAAAGATTTACACCTCGAATATAAGTTGAGGAGTAGAAAGCTTATCTATCATAAACGCCATCTCTATAAGCAGTCTTTACACTCTTTGTTAACTCAATAATCATAGGATTGGCCACCGAATCACTCAACTGGCGTGCAGAGGCGTTGGAAAAATTATTCGGTAGACCTACTATTTTTGAAAATAGAATAAAGAAATGAAGCCAAATCATCTTGGACATTTATAACGATTGCCTTGACCAACTGAAACTCATAAGCAACAGCTAGAACACTATCTAGCTTTTTAGGTGTTTCGGCTCCCTGCTTTCTTAATGGCGACCCTTAGGGATTAAAAGAACTATAGCAAGTTGCTATAAAGCAAGTACGCCATCTAGCACAAAACAAAGAGAGAGAGCATTGATTATCGATGATAAATATAGAAGTAAAGCCTCCCTATAGATAGAAGCGATATCCTCGAAGAGCAAACGAAAGGTATTAGTTCGCTTTCAAGCCTTATTGGCTATGAGGACCATACTTTTCCGATAGAATGGGAAGAAGTCGGAAAAGGCATGCATTCTTAAAACCTGAAAATTAAAAAAGGAGAAAAGGTAGCCTTCTCTCACTAAAGATCAACAATTTAAGGTACTTATTCGACGAGTAGCTACCCATCAAGTGAAGTTTAAATAGCTATTAGCTGATAATCGGTTGGGCACTAAAGATAATATGTAATTTAAAATAGCTTGTAATGATGAAAGTTTGCTACAGTAATAAACAAAACAAGGAGGTAAAACATGAAAAAAATATTAGCGTCTCTATCTATATTTTTAAATTGCTCACTGTTAGCCGCGGCTCCTAGTTCTGCTAGACATGGAGTCTCCCAACCATCTCAAGCAAGACAGAGCAGGCCTGCTTCATCGATTATCTACTTAAACGCCGATAATTTTCACCAAATTCTTAATAATCCTTTGCCTATCATTCTAGATGTTTATACCGATTGGTGTGGTCCCTGTAAGCAACTAGCTCCTATTTTTGAGGAATTGAACAAGGAATTAGGTAACCGTTATCTATTTGTTAAACTCAATGCTGATGAGCAAAAAAATTTATCCGATCATTTCAATGTTCAAGCTCTTCCTACGCTTATTTTTATCAAGGACGGCAAAGAGCTTGGTCGATCTTCTGGATTTGTGAATAAAAGCCAGCTAACTTCAATGATTAAAAGCTATTTTGGTCATTAAAAAAGCTCATAAGTTGTCCGGTCATTCTTTTTATTAGGAATGCCGGGGGACTTAAAAAAAGCTTCTAAATAAACAAAACTTCGCTTTTAGATAAATGAGCTGGAGAAGTATCAAGAAGAATAGCTTAATTGAAAACTTTTTATTAAATTTTTTTTATACGCTTTAAAAAACTTAGTCTAAATATTTAACCCTTTGCAAGCTGTCCTTCTCTTCAACGAAAGGACTTTTATAAATTAGTGGTTGCATAAGAAGTAGTTCAAAAGCGTATTATAACTCTTCCATCCATCTTTTTAGATAAGCCCACTCTTGCCTTGGAATCTGCTGCGATTCTGCCAAGGTTGGAACTGTGTTTAGCCACGCCTGTTTTTCCCATCTAAAGGTCGCAGCGCTTTTTTCGGGGTGACAATGAGCATACAGTTCAAAAGCTTCTTCAGGATAAGCTTTACAGTAATCAATGCTTTCCTGCATAGCTAGCTTAAAAGCCTCCAACCTATTAAAGTCATGTCGGCTGATAAAAATCAATTCGCTGTAAACAGGGTGACCCAATTGCGTTACTTTAAAATAAGAGTTTTTTATATTTAACGCTTTAAGATGTTCACCTTCAATATTCCAAAAAGCTCCATAAATGACATCGACGTGCCGATTGGCTAAGAGTGTGACAAGATCGAAATTTACATTGATAAGTTTCTTAGGAAGTAGATGATTAGCATGCAATAAGCGCTGTAATACTTTTAGATTGTTACCCCCTAAGCTATAACCTATGATTTTGCCAGACAAATCCTTAGGAGAGCTTATTCCCTCTCCTTGGCGGAAAATAAAACTATTCAATGGCTGGCCTACTAAAACGCCTGCTAATTTCACATCAGCACCTTTTTGCTGAGCCTGAATAAGGTCGGGTAGATAGTAAAGAGCTAAATCTGCTTTTCCCGATGTAATATAGGGTACGCTATCCGAAGGATCATTAAGTTCTATGATCTGTAATTGAATACCATGCTTAGCAAAAATTTTTCTTTGTACGCCTGCATAAATAGGCACATGATTGCTATTGGGAAACCAGTCTAGTAATAAACGTAGGACTTGCTTTTTAGGCAATACAGTTTGCATGGAAGAAGGAAAAGCTCCTATTATCCCTATGAAAGTTAAGAGTAGCCCTATTACCCATCCTTTCATCGTTTGATGTTTATTATAACGGTATTCCGTGTAAGCAATGACACTATAAAGCAAGAGGCTAACCATAATCAGGCAAAGAAGGGCTCCGAATGTGATTTCAAGTTCTGTAGCCCTTCGGCTTTTTAGCATGAGTACCCCTAGGCCTGACTGTGCACCAGCCCATTCCCCTGCTATGGCACCAATTCCAGCACCGGCTGCCGCGATCCGAAATCCCGCAAAAATATGGGGCAAGGAATAAGGTAGCTGTAATTTGGAAAATGTTTGCCATCTTGTAGCCTGATTGATATGAAAGTAATCAAGTAAATCCTGTGGAGTGCTCATTAACCCCTGATAGATATTGAGGGTAAGAGGAAAAAAAATCATCAGGGCCGTAGGTAAGATAATGGACATATCAGACCATCCAAACCATACGATCATGATAGGAGCTAAAGTAAACATTGGAATTGACTGAAGCCCTACAAAAAAGGGCTGCAGAACTGTCCTAGCAGACTTATAAAGATACATGATCCAAGCTAAAGGAAAGGCCATGATTAAAGCCAATAAAAAGCCCCCTGCCATTTCTCGCAAGGTGACCTTGCTATTCATAATAAAAAGATCTGAGCTTTGCCACATCTGAACGACGATCGAGGATAAGGAAGGTAAAACGAATTGATATTGGATAAAATACTGGCTCGTTAACTCCCACAAACAACAGAGGATGATAAAAGATAGACATGCCACAAGAAAATTTTTTTTCATAATTTTTTGCTAATAAAAAAAGCCTTTTTTATCATCCTATAAGTAAGCTTAATTTTTTTAGGATCTTTACTACTCCATTCAACTAAGCATCAGAGGTTAAAATTTTTAATGATATAAACACATCATAAGCCCTGCGGCAGCAATCACCCTTAGCGATTGATAAGGGTCTTGTAAGCAATCAAGAAGGAACGGTATTGACTGTGACGAAGATACATGCATGATACCTTCTAAAATATGCTCTTTCATTTCTCTATCCACTCCAGGATAAGCTTTTGATAAAGTTTCCAAAGCTGTCTCGCTTTTGCCCCACCTTGCCATTATTAAAGCAGCTTGCACACGCACTTGTACATCCTCGTCATTCAAAAGATCTTGCACTAGGTCTAAGGCCATTTGATCGCCTTCAGACAGCAAAGTTGCTGAAGCCATAGCGGTAATACCCCATGTTTTTTCTTCCAGAAAAGATTTAATGGCTTGCTGGGCTTGCGGATATCTCATGATAGCCAAAATATTCAAAATCTCCAGTCGAGTGATTTGATCTATAATAGCAGGAGAAATATCAGGGTCATCTGAATGCTTCAGGCGATTAGGTATAAGAGCACGCACATGATTTTTTTCATCCCATGACCATTTTTCTTTAAGATGGGCAAGGCCCTGATATAAAGCCTGGCATGCTTTTTGAATTTCTACACGCTGGCTAATTAGCCCTAAAGCTAAGTTTATACTTACATAAGGATCTGTTGATTTTTTAAATTGCTCCTCGATTAAAGGAAAGCCATATTTTCCGCAAGCCGCCAAGTTTGCCGCTGCTATAATACGCACATCTCTACTCGGGCTTTCTAACCATTTTGTAAAAGCTTCTTGGCCTTTTAGAGAATTATTTAATGTCAGTAGCCAAGCGGCTTTTATGCCAACTAGAGGGTCAATATCTTCCAATTTTTTTTCTGCTATCAGCAGTAATGTCTCTCCTTTAACTTCTTGAATGCGTAGATAACCACTCACCCACAAGGCCGCCTGGCGCACTTGCGCATGAGAATCATTGATTAAAGGTATAATTAAATCGATAGCATCTTTCATATCACAACGCGCGACCACTTCGCAGGCTAGCAAGCGCAAAGCCGCACGTTTATTTTTTGCTAAACGAGAAATATCTTCTCGGGTAGCAACGCCCCATAAATTGACTAGAGATTCAATAACTACTCTGGTTTCTTCCGCCGTGGTGGTAGTTTTTTGTAATAAAGCCAACAATTCTTGCTTGGCTTCTTTCATTTTCATTAAACCAAGCGTACGAATCACTTGCAGTCTTACATTCCAAACTGTTTCTTCACGGAATAAGCGAAGGATTTCCTCTTTAATCTCTTGATCACGGCAATGCGCACTCATTAGAGCAGAAGCACTCCTCAAAGCAGAATTTTTATCTCTAAGTCCTTTTAATAAAATTTTAATACCTTTTACATCTTGGGAAAAAAAGGCAGAAAGGATGGACATGAATCGAATGGTAGGTAAAGAAGAAAAAGTAGCATGCTCGATCACTCCCCAAGCTAAAGTTTCTATTAAAGCTCGATTATTTTTCTCCTCAGGAAAAATTTCTATATAATTTTTCCATGTAGCCAGCATCTCTTTTTCATTACCCTGCTTAGCAAGGGCTTTAATATAGACTACCCATAAGGGTTTACTATAAGGAAATAAATAAAGGCCTTCTTTAGCTTCTTGGCTAGCCGATCCAAAGTCTTTAATGCGTAAATGGGCATGGACCGCTTGGACATATGTTTCTTCATTTCCATAGCCAGCTGCTGGGCAGAGGAAGGCAAGGGTACATCCTATCCAAAAAATTATTTCTCGCATAAATAAAATCTAGCTACTTACTTTATAATTTAATTAAAAAATCATTTTTATAAACATCCACTTGGGCATCTTTTATACGCGTTAAAACGCCATTACTGTGTAGTCTTAAAGCTTGCTTTACAGCAACTATTTTTCACTTTAGCGCCTAAAAAGCTGCGCATGAAGGGCATAAATTTTAAAGATAATCATTACAAACTATAATTTCTTTACGATAGCAAAGAAATTTTTTAAGGGTAGGTAGAATATCCTGGTGAATTTCTATAGAAATAAAACACACAGCTTTATTTAAAAACCGCTTTTTCTTTCACTAGAATAGCTTTTAAGTAAGAAAACAACGTTTTGACTATAAATTCTGTACTCTCTATTAATAAAATTTTAATTTTTCCTAGAGGATAAACTCGAACGAGTAGAAGACAACTCCAGCATCGCT
Organism: Neochlamydia sp. TUME1; assembly: GCF_000813645.1. NCBI lineage: Bacteria > Pseudomonadati > Chlamydiota > Chlamydiia > Parachlamydiales > Parachlamydiaceae > Neochlamydia > Neochlamydia sp. TUME1. Next base: position 32,300 of record NZ_JRXI01000135.1, read on the forward strand.
GGGCTGTTCAATCTTTTATGTGATAAAGTTTATATTCTGCCCGCAGCTCTGTCAAGTAAGCTAAAAGCTTCATTTATTTATTCATTTTAAAACTTTTTTCATTGAATAAAAAATTATTGCTATCCTAGCGCTTCTAGCTTACGTCCTCCTATCAAATGAAAATGTAAGTGAAAAACCGTTTGTCCTGCTAAGGCCCCATTATTAGTTAATAACCGATAACCATCAGTAATATGGTGTGTTTTTGCTAAGAGCTGAGCTACTTGTACAATCTCGCTAATTAAAGGCAAATCCTCTACTTGGACGGATTGAAGGTCAGCAATTTCCTTTTTTGGAATAATTAAAATATGCACAGGTGCTACGGGATGAATATCTTTAAAAGCCAGAATGCGTTCATTCTCAAATACTTTGTCTACCGCAATTTTACCCGCTATAATTTGTGCAAAAACATTGGTTGTCATAATTTTATTGTCTACTTTTTAAGTACATAATTTAAAGCTTTTAATGCATCGTTGTAAGTTTCCCACACAGAGATAAATCTTCCTTTATGACAAAAAATGGCTCCTTTTATCCCGCTCACCTCTTTCAATTCCTCTTCTAAGAGTCCGGCCCATTCGCTAGGAAGAGGAGAGCGTACCTTCATTTTATCTTCATAGGTAGGAGGAATGCCGCGCAATTTCCAATGCGGTCCTGCGGGCATAATCACAAATTTTGCCGGATGATTAACTCCCCCTAATTCAAAAAACAATTCCAACCAAGGAATATTTTTCTCAAAAATTAGACAATCGTCTTTCTTCTCCATCGCTCTAGAAACAATTTCTCGGCAAGAAAGAATATAATTAAATCGATTAAGTATACGATTAAGATATTGATAAGCAAAATCAAGAGCTTCAAAAAAAGCTTTATCTTGTGTGGCATCATCGGCATCCTGCTTAATGGGGGTAAAGCTAGAAATAATGGTAGAATAAGTACACAGGCCATAAATTTGCGGATCTCTACCATTATCATGAGCATCCACTCCCAAAACTAGATATGCATTAAAGCAATCATACTCTTTAGGGGTGATAATATGTTGGTCTTTAAGATAAAGAAGAACCATTCCTGCGCTACTCATGGCTCCTTGATAATCTGCTTGATGATGATCAAACAATTTATTCTCAGGGTCATAGCATCCACCCACATCGCATACATATTCGCATTGACTTAAAAGCTGAGGATCTCTTGTGCGTATAATTTGCTCACGGTCGATTAAATTATAGAGAAGTAAAAGAGCACAAGCAGTCACCTCATCAGCATGAAAAGTCCCGCTATGGGTTCCTACGCTTCTGGGAAGCTTTTGATTATTCATAATTTAAATTTGCTATCTTGATCTGGTGTAAGGAAAAAATTATGTCACAAGCAAAATTTTTATTAAAACAAAATCCGAAGGCTTGTTTAAACTTTAGCGCAAATAAACTAGCGGCGATTTTTTTTTTGCGCTATTTTAAAAGACACGATAACTTATAAACAAAACTATTCTCTATTAAAGTTGTCTCTTTGTTTTGAAAAAGCTTTCTGTACGTTGGAGTACTGCTTGTACTTGTAAATTTAATCCATTAAATATGAGAGATTTAATTTAAAAGAAGAAAGAAAAAGCTGCCATTGAAGATAAAAGGCTAGCATTTTTTTCTCTTTGCTTCTCACTTTATTGACAGGCTATAAACACAATATTCACAAAAAATGGATCTAAAAGTAAAGCATTTATGTAAATTGGCGTACAAAGAGCGTACTTAAAAATCTGTGACTCCTTTTTGCTCTATAAAATTTTTAAGTGTTTGCTCACATTTTTTTACATAAGCAGTGACATTGACTAATTTTAGACAGGTTCATATGATCAGCCTTCTGCTAGGAGGTGTATGAATAGCCAATTATTTCTTGAAACAAAGTATTTAGATTTAGTCACTCCAGACGGTATAATTACACATTTAGGGCCTATCAATGAAAACACTAGAGTGGCAACAGTTTTTATTAATCAAATACCTTCACTTTTTGTTGGATTCGAGATAGATTTAAATCATATCTTCTTTAATATCAAAAGCACGCTTGCACAATTAGGAGTAAATGGTATAGGCATTGAATATCAATTGGATAAGCAAAATGGCTGTGCTGAAGTTAAAGTTCATCTTTCCGCCCTCGGAAAGATAGGCGCGGAAATGCTTAAACAAATTGAAGTGGGAGCAACCATTGGTCGCCTCTTTGCTGCGGATGAGCGTCGTCGCGTGCGTGATCCTGATTATTTATTGCGCATGTTTGGGCGCTCTGATCGATGGGGAAGGCCTCTACTTTCATTAGGAGGATTACATGGAAGTGATCATTTAATCCTAGATAAAGTGGATGGGCGGACGGTAGCCTACCTATCCTTACTAAAAGGGCGGGGTGAATATGCCTCGACCATTCATGGTTTCCTTCCTACCGTCGCAAAAGCATTAAAATCCTCTCTTAGTATGCGGGAAATCTTAAAACTTCACCAAGAATGGGAGCTAGATCAGCCTCGAGAGGTAAACAAAGATGAGCTTTTACTTGTCCGCACTTTACCCTTACATATTAGAACGGTTTTTGGCCATGTAGCCCAAGAACTTCTTTCTACCGAAGTCCAGCACACAACAGCATCGGTTCTCCAGCCTGATACCTATGCTTCAGGTGACGTTTATGAATTGTATGGCAATAGTCAAAGAGAAATTACCGATATTCCTTTAGAATTTTATACTTTAGAACCTTACCGCGAACATGTGTATTTTTCTGATCGTGATCAACTACAGTCTTGTCTAGAAGATACTCATGTACTTTTTGAAGCTTTTAAAACTGCACCTAAGCCTATAGAAAATCGTGCGGCAGTATTTGTGGTAAAAGGAGAGCAATTTCTCAATCTTAAACCAGAGACCTGGATTACACGCACGTCACGTTTTCAAGAGTTTCCCAAATGGGGCCATGGAGCTAGACAAGCACTCATGGTCGAACGTTTCATTGAGCAACAGCCCTCTTATCCCTTTTTAAAAGCTATCGATGATTCAAGTATTACGAGCCAAGGTATCCTCCTTACTCGTTATTTTCCCTCTCCTTTCATGAAACGTATGTTATTAAGCGATCAAGTGCAAAGATGTCTTAAAGGAATATATTTTCAATATGCCTCCCAATCCCATCTAGATTTTTTTTCTGCAGAAGATCGTGCTCTTTTACACGATCTTAATAAGTTTGCCATCCCCGTGTTTTGGGTAGATGAAACTAGCCATAAGGTTCTACAATTTGTGCAAAAGCCCGGCTATGACTCAGGGCTCTTCGTTCCTCTTGGAAAAATCGAAACTTTTCTAAACTCTACAGTATTCGGTATTTATGGCTCTAACTTACTTGAAGGAAATTTTGAAACTGAGCTAAGGAAACTTCTAAAAGGCGTAATAGAGATGCGCCAAGAAATGAATCATCCTTTGCTAAAAAAAAGATACACCTCTTGCTTTAATTACGGGCGGTGGGCCTGGGGCTATGGAGGTAGGAAATCGGGTCGCACAAGAATACCAGATGCTTTCTTGCGCTAATATAGTCGATTTTAGAGCAGGTCCTCAGACGGTGGTCAATGAACAGCGGCAAAATCCTTATATAGACGCTAAAATGACTTATCGCCTAGATAAACTTGTAGAGCGCCAAGCAGAGTTTAATCTCGATTTTCCTATCTTTTTAGAAGGTGGAATTGGCACAGATTTTGAATATTCCTTAGAGGAAGTGCGCCGAAAAGTCGGTTCAGTTCCTTCAAATCCTGTGTTGTTATTTGGAGAACCCGCTTACTGGAGACAAAAAATTACCAGCCGCTTTCAATTAAATTATACCACCGGCACAATCAAAGGCTCGGAGTGGATTACTAATTGCTTTTACTGCATCCAGAATGCCCAACAAGGACTGAAAGTTTATCGCGAATTTTTTCAGAATAAACTAAAAATTGGTAAAACTGGCCCTATTTATGAAGAAGGCTTTTGTATCGTCGAATAAAGGCCTTCCCTCTCAAGAATAATGAATTTGCCTAGATTTTTTTAAACAGCGTTGTTTTAGCTCATCTTCTAACTAACTCTTAAAGAAGCAGCTTTACAAATCAAAACAAAGTTTTTAAGAAAACCTGAAAGGCAATAAGATGAAGTAAACAACTTATTTTCCTGTTTTTACTTGTAAGCTTGCGTTTAACCCCTTCTTATTTTTATCTTTTAAACTTTAGTAGTTAAGTCCCTTTTTGTTCATCTGAAAAAATGGAAGGATAAAGAGCAATAAGCTCGTGAGGAGGCATTTTTAACAGCCCTTTTTGACTTAAAGTTTTGACTAACTCTTCCGAAGGCTCAAGAATAATACGCATTTCTATCAAGCGTGCTTCCAAACATTCTTGGACAGTCATCTCAGGAAAATTTTTTATATATTCTTCTTTTTCTCCCTCAGGCATATCAGCCATCACTTGATTTAAACAGCCTGCAAAAGGTATTAAGGAAAAATTAGCAGGCCATGAGAAAAAAAAGAGGCTAGCAAAACGTCTCTGCCGCGCATATAGACCTCCTGGATTGATAACTTGATGGCGAGGGGCGCGAATCAATCCAGCACTTTTATAGTATAACTGTTCACCCGTATTGATAAGGATATAACCTTTAGGAATATTTACATGCTTCCATTCCCCTTCTTTGGTCATGACTTGTAATCCAGGGACTTTAGCAGAAGGAAGTAAAGTTAAGAGATTCAGGTCTTCGTGCGCACTAGCCCACACTGCTTGAGGATCATCTTCAGCTTTGGGGGCAGGATAATGAGCTAACCGCAATAAATGATTCCCACTCATAGCAGGTATAAGGATATTCTCAGGCGGCTCATTTAAATACTCAGCCAGATATCCCATGAACAAAGCGGCCAGTTTGGTAAATTGCTGATGGTAAAGAGACATTATCTCTTGAAATTTTAAGCGATTTGCAGGCCACTCCTTAAAATTAGGGGGGATAGAAAAAGTCTCTTTAAGATCGGGATGGTAAGCTCCTGCGGCTGTCTCTCGCCCCTGGGGAGAAAAGCCTATGGAAGGATCTTCCTGGCAATCTCTCATTTTTTCTTCTAGCGGCTGATTAAAGTATTTTTCCATCTCAAGGTAGGCAGCTTCAATTAAAGGCTGTAGAGCTTCCACCTTAACGGCGACAAACCCTATATTCTTGAGCCCATCGCCAAATTGCTTGATAAGCTCTCTTTTTTTCTCTCCTTGAGTCTGCTCAAAGATACACAGATCAAATAAAGGGATAGGGGCATCATCGATTAAGACTTCCGTATTTACAACTAATCGGGAATCTAAGAGTTCGTCGGCTTCACTTTTTTTAGCTAATGAATCCGTAAGGCTACTCTCTTCAGCCACGTTTTGCACAACTAAAGAAGAATGAGGTAACTCTACCTGGGGAATAGTAGAGGCATCGCTTTGAAGATGGATGGGAGAGTTCATATTGCCAGCCTTACTAGCTTAAAATCTAGGTTTGTAGCAAATTTTAATAAATAGGCTAATTATTCTTTTCGGTCCTTGTCAACTACTTTTTCTCAACAATCATGCTGATATCCGGCATACAGATCCTAGTAGTAAGCATAAGTTTTGGCATTTAAGGTAAAACAAGGTAGAATTTGTAGGCTAGAAAATTTGACCAAAAAAAGCCTATTCTCATATTCCTAAAAATAGCCTTATTGTCTATAATCTCCCCTATTCACTTTACGGAAACTTGTATGAAAAAGATTCCTGTAGGCATTTTAGGTGCAACAGGTATGGTTGGCCAGCAATATCTACAATTACTGTCTAAGCACCCCTGGTTTGAAGTGGTTTTCCTAGCCTCATCCAAGCAATCAGCTGGTAAAAGCTATGCAGAAGCAGTCCAGAACCGCTGGCTTCCTAATACGCCTCTTAGCGAAACACACGGAAAACTTCCTGTTTATTCCATAGAAAATATTGAGCAATGCAAACGAGATTGTAGCCTCGTTTTTTCAGCTGTGGACTCCCCTATTGCTAAGCTATATGAAGAAAGTTATGCGGCTGCTGGCTTACCCGTTATGTCTAATACTTCTTATCACCGTAACACTCCTGATGTTCCCCTCCTAATCCCTGAAATTAATGCTCATCATCTGAGCATGATTAAAGAACAACAAAAAAATCGGGGTTGGACGCAAGGCTGCATTGTTGTCAAACCGAATTGCTCCCTTCAAAGCTATATGATTCCTTTACAACCTTTGCATCAAAAGTTTCAGGTTAAAAAACTGATGGTAACTACCCTGCAAGCAGTAAGCGGGGCTGGATATCCAGGGGTTTCATCTTACGCTATCCAAGACAATATTATTCCCTACATTGAGGGCGAAGAACAAAAATCTGAAAGTGAGCCTTTAAAAATCTGGGGAAACATTCAAGAGGATAGGATTGTCAATGCTTCAGGTATTTCGCTCTCTGTAACCTGTAATCGCGTTCCAGTGCTAGATGGCCATATGGCATGCGTTTCAGTAGAATTTGCTACTAAACCTTCCTTAGAAGATATTTTGCAAGCCTGGCAGACTTTTAAAGGAGCCCCTCAAGACCTTCATCTACCCTCTGCTCCCCTTTGCCCGGTTGTTTATCATGATGAAAAAGATCGGCCTCAGCCTCGTTTAGATAGGCTTGAAGGCAATGGAATGTCTATAGTAGCAGGACGCTTAAGAGAATGCCCTCTTTTTCATTACCGTTTTACAGCTCTTTCTCATAATACGATTCGAGGAGCAGCTGGAGGTGGGATCTTAACTGCTGAGCTAGTCTATCAACAAGGTTATATAAAAAACTAACGATATGATAAAAAGAAACGCTAATTTTGCAAAGCTTAATAACGGATATTTATTTCCTGAAATCCATAAGCGTAAGCTTAAATTTATTTCTGATCATCCTCAAGCTGAGGTGATCAGTCTAGGAATTGGTGATACAACAGAACCCATTCCTTCTTCTATTGCTCATGCCATGTCACAAGAAGCTATGAAATTGGGAACCATCCAAGGTTATAGTGGCTATGGACCTGAACAAGGACTTAATGAGCTTCGCGAGCGTATCGCTTCCCAACTTTATTTTAATCGCATTTCCTCCTCAGAAGTATTTGTTTCCGATGGCGCCAAGTGCGATATAGGCCGCCTTCAGATGCTTTTGGGAAAGCATGTATCGGTAGCTATTCAAGATCCAGCTTACCCTGTTTATGTAGATGGCAGTATTATCCAAGGAGTAAGCAATATTGTTTACATGCCTTGTACTCCTGAAAATAATTTTTTTCCCGATCTAGAAAGAACACCTCGCACCGACATCATTTATTTTTGTTCCCCTAATAACCCTACAGGAGCTGTAGCTACAAAAGATCAATTAACCAGATTAGTTGACTTTGCTAAAAGCAATCAAACGATTATCTTATTTGACTCTGCCTATGCCAGCTTTATACAAGACCCTTCTTTACCCAAATCTATCTTTGAAATCCCAGGCGCCAAAGAAGTGGCCATCGAAGTAAGCTCTTTTTCCAAGCTTGCAGGCTTCACCGGAGTACGCCTTGGCTGGACAATCATCCCTCAAGCCTTAAAATATGAAGATGGAACCCCAGTAAATGCAGATTGGCAACGTCTCACTACTACTATTTTTAATGGGGCCTCCAATATAGCTCAACAAGGTGGGATGGCCGTTCTTGAAGATAGAGGCCTCCAGGAAGTGAAAAAAACCTGCCAGCTCTATCTGGAAAATGCTCAACTAATCAAAGTAGCTCTTGAACAACAGGGCTGGGAAGTGTATGGCGGAACTAATGCCCCTTACCTGTGGGTACGGTTTAAAAATCGCAAATCTTGGGAAGTTTTTCAAGCTTTACTGGAAAACTATCACATCATTACCACGCCTGGCTCAGGTTTTGGCCCCTCAGGAGAAGGATTTATACGTTTTACAGCTTTTGGAACACGTAATAATATTATGCTAGCTATAAATAGATTAAAAAAGCCATTTGTATGCTAAATGAGACCCCTTTGTGCCTTTAAAATTAGCACAACATCTCCCACCTTTATTAATAGGTAGATTGATCAGCTTATTTAAGAGAAGAGATGTTCAAATCGTATGCTAGCCTTTTTGTGCAATAGAAATAAAATATTTTTTTATATTATTACTCTCTTTGCCTTGAGTTTGAAGCAAGCTATCCTTGCTTTTTTATTTAATATTTTTTAGCAAATAAATTATAAATAATGTTTTATTTTTCCTTAACTTTTTCACCATCCATGTTCTCAGGCTAGCCCTTCTTTCCCTTAGTTTCCTTCCAGCATTTGCACTCTCGATGGCTCTCACCCCAATCAAACTTAAGAAAATCCGAGCCTACATTTTACTACCCTCTTATACAATCCTTTAGATAGCACAGTTGTAGTATAAAAAAGCCAATAACAGAGAACAAATATTGCTTGACTTAATAGCTTATTAACAACTATTATTGCTTTTATGAAAAATTTTATCTTACCTTGTTTGGTTTCCAGTAAACTATTTTTATCAAGTGTCTTAGTGGTGCGCCACGCGCACATCTAACTTTTCTTATCTATCTTTATTGTCGATCGAAAAAATAATAAAAAATCATATCCCTTTAATTATTTCATAGAGGGACTAATTTTATAGGAAGCTAAAACGATGAGAATATCTCTTCACCTTAAAACTATTGCGACAGGCCTTGCGATGTTTTCCATGTTTTTCGGCGCAGGAAACGTGATCTTTCCTCTTGCTATCGGACATTATGCTCAAGACAAAACATTTTTTGCCATTTTAGGTTTACTGATTACGGCTGTGCTTGTACCTTTTGGGGGATTATTCGCCATGCTCCTTTTCGAGGGAGATCATAAACGTTATTTTGCGGTGTTAGGAAAGTTTCCAGGGTTTTTAATAGCTTTGTTTATCATTACCTTGTTAGGACCCTTAGGTTCACTGCCCCGTTGCATCGCTCTAGCCTCCTCTACAGTAAGAATGTCTGTAGGGGATTTCTCTCCGGTAGCATTTAACGCTCTTGCCTGCGGGCTTATCTTCTTCTTTACCTATCAGAAAAGATATATTATGGAATGGTTGGGATATATTTTAACGCCTTTATTGTTAGGATCTTTGGCCTATATTATTACTAAAGGACTGCTAACAGCCGAAGTATCTTCCTTTTCCCCTCAACAGCAACCTTCTTTAACAGTGTTTTTAGAAGGGCTAAAAGAAGGCTATAATACTATGGATTTGTTAGCAGCTTTGTTCTTTTCCTCCATCATTTTTAATTCCTTAAAAAACACCCTTGCTTTATATCCTCAAGAAAGTCTAGTGAAAATCGGCTTAAGATCTTGTGCGCTAGGCGCTTTTCTCTTAGCCCTTACTTATATAGGCTTTAGTTATGTTGCCTCTTTTCATAGCGCCAAATTAAAAGTAGAAAGCGTCGAGCAGCTATTAGGAGCAATTACGATGGAGATAATAGGCCCTTCAGCAGGCATTTGGGTATGTTCGACCATTGCGTTGGCTTGCCTGACTACCGCTATTGCTCTTTCTAATGTATTTGCAGACTTTATTAGCCATACAGTTTTTCAAAATAAAATTAGCTACAAAACAGCATTAATAGGTACCCTTCTTGCTACATTCATTGTAGCCAATCTGCAGTTTGCAGGCATTTCTGCTTTTCTAATCCCCATTTTAAAGGTCTGTTATCCTTTTCTTATGCTTTTAACGGTCTATAATATTGTAACACAAATATTTGCAAGAAAGACACTCAGTATAGCTCAAGCAAAAGATTAGCCTATATAGAAGGGAGTGATTGGATAGGAAGACAACCTAACGCCGCTTTACATTCTATTCTAAGCTTGCAAGTCAACTCATCAATTTTCTTGGGCGGATAAGCTAGGCAGAGGGCTTCCAGGAATCATAAGCACCTATTATTATTCCATTGATTAAATTTGAAAAAAACTCCAGGGAACGATTCTTAAGCCTTCTTTGCAAAGCTTCATAAGCCATGGTCTTGATAAATAATCTGTAGGCTTTTTTTGTAAGCGGTCACAGGACAAGCCCAGCTTTAGACGCGATTCTACGGGCATCTGCAAAACAAAAAATGCTTGTAAATAGCTGTTTTTCCTATTTACTACACTTCCTGATTTACATTGTTTTCTGAGCATCAATATTTCAAGCATTTTGTCCCCCGTGACCGCTTACAAGATTTCTAATTCTATAGCTATCTTTAGCGATAGCCATTCTGTTAAAATATTCGAAAGCAGGAGGCTCTAAAGTTATGACGAAACCAACAAGAGCAAAGAACGTGATTTTCAGAGATACTTTTTTAAGATTTTCTTGCGTAGAGGCTATCCCTCATTAATAACCAATCTTCAATATTGCCTGGATAAATCCATAGAATTATTAGCCAAAAGGCCTATAAGCTAGATAGGGAAGGTTAATTCCATAGGCAGGCTAGCTCTTGAGGAGCCTCAAAATGAACAGGTTGTTCAGGAATGGCAGGAGGAGTAGACATCATTAAATTTGCTTTGTCTATAGCTGCTATAAATAAATTTTGAAGAAAAGCAAAAACTTTATCGGCCCAAGAAACTAATGTTTGGAATGCTTCAGGAAAGTATAAAGCGATGACATAAAACAATAAACCAAAGAAAATAAAATATAAAATAAATTTCATGTACTCGCTCCCTACTTGATCCTATGAACGCTTCTCGAAAAACTAATTATAAGGTGACTTTTGATTATAAAACAACCTAAAAGCCTATCCCCTAACCATTATTTTAGTACAAGCAGCAAGCCTAGCGGCCTGCATAGACAGTCTCTAATTAATTTTTTCTATCCCCTATTAAATTTTAAGGCCTACCTCAGCAATAATTAAAATTCATCGACTTTTAAAAAGAAATAAACTTAAATTGTTGGTAGCTCACTTGCTATTTACCGTTCTATCTAGGGAGGCTACATGCTAAAAAAAAAGCTAATCATCCTTCTATTTCTCTTTGTAGCTTTTAACAAGCTAACCATTCAAGCCGAAGAGATACCTTCAAAATTTTATATTAGACAGCATTGGATTTCTCTTACCCATACTTTCGATATTCTTTCTAAAGATCAGCCGATGGGAACTGTGCATCGTAAGCATATTAAGGAAGGAGCTTCCCATTATTTGTTTTATGATCCCCATAATAAATTACAAGCAAAAGCTTATATGAGTTTTTTTGATTGGGGAGCCAGCCTTGACATTTATGATGGAGACGAACAATTATTAGGAAAAGTAGAAGAAAAAATTGTTCACTTTTTCCCCATTTTCGATCTATATCGTGCAGATGGCTATCATGCTGCTTCAGCAAAGATAAATCTTTGCGGCACTAAATACACCGTTATTGATCCTGCTACCCATCAAGTGTTTGCCTATTTGTGGAGGCATTTTTTTAGCTTAAAAGATGATTGGACGGTGGAGATCCTAGATCCTACTTTGTTCCGCGAACAGGCTATCGATTATCGTCTGCTTATACTGATGCTAACTTTCCAAATTGATCATTATCATTGGCAAAACATGAATCCCAATAGCTCTTTATAAAAGGCTTTGTTGCCCCTCGACCTTCTTAAGTTTTTTTCTCCACTTTTCTGCTTGATTAAGCCTACCTTAAGAATTATCAAGCAGAAGGGGAGAAAGAGTGTAGATTGAATATTAGATCCCCTAACATAAAAGCTTATAGTTTAAAAGATGCCTTCACATGACCTCTAAAGGATACATGCATGGAAAAAATGTATGGATGGAAAACTTTGGTTAGCTTCTCTTATAAATTAGCAATTTAGATAACTTTCACGCACGCCAAAAAGTAAATTTTTTCTGCTATTCTTTCATTACTTATTGCCAGCTATTTCTTAATTTGAATATAAACGTCCGCCTTCCCCCAGGTAAAAGGTGCTGAAAAACGTTTCATAATTTCGAAGGTAGGCTCTTCGGTATAGTCAGTTAGAGGATAGCTGACCGTGATAATGCGTGTACCTGGTGCTAACTGTTTTAACTGTTCAATTAACCTTTTGATGGTTTGATCTTCTAAACAAGTACCATACAAATAGATGACAGAAGCTTTAGTAAGATCTGCTAATAAAAAATTTTCTTGCTTAAATTCTAAATGGGTAATTTTTAATTTATGCTGGATACGCTTAGCACGAAGAATGAAATCTGGAACCATATCCAATCCTACCACACGGCAGCCTGTAAACTTTTGTAGCCAAAAGCAGGTACGGCCACGCCCACACCCTAATTCAATGACAAGATCCTGCGATTGAATACGCGCTTCTTTAGAAATTTTTTCTAATGTGGTTAAGGGTGTTTCTCCATAAATGTATTCTTCGCTATCTGAGCGGCAAGAAAAATAGCGACGACTCACGGTAAAAGGATTATCAAAAAGATACATAAGAAGAAGTGAGCTATCCACTACAGCGTAGGAAAGCTTGCGGTAATAACGATAGATAACCTTTACATATTCTCGAAGATTTTTTACCTTTACTACTAAATTGACGCTAAGCAAAGTAAGATACTCTTTCACATCTTTTCCTTCAATTTTAGACATAATTTCTCTTCATTAAGGCCTCTTAAGCTGGTAAATTTAAAAACTGTGGCCACTTATCAAAGTTTGTTTTTTCCTTTAAGTAATGAAAGCATAAACTAAGCGAGCAAAGAGAAAAAAGATCAAAGTGGATAATACATCATTGAAAGCTGTGACGATAGGTCCAGAAGCAACCGCCGGATCGATGCCAAACCGCACAAAAAAGAAGGGCGAAAAAGAGCCTAGCATTGTTGCCGCTAAGCAGGCCCCAAACACTCCGCAAGAAACTGTAATCCCTAAGGATAAAGGATCAGCCTGAAGATGATGCACTCCAAAGTAATTAAGCAGATAGACTACAGTTCCACAAATTAAACCAAATACTAATCCAATCAGTAAGCCTATAGCAAGCTCACGGCTAATAGCCTCACTTTTATATCCGGGAGAAATATCCCCTGTTGACAATCCTCGTACGAGGATAGTGCTACACTGAATCCCTACATTTCCCGACATACCCGTAATGAGAGGCACAAAAAAAGGTAGTAAAGCAAACCAAGAACGATCATAAAAATGAGACATAACCCCGGTAGAAACTAGACCTGCACATAGAGTCACCATCAGCCAAGGAGCTCTTCCTAAAAACCTCTTTAAAATAGGTTCGTACTCTCTATAATCTTCGGCCGTACCAGCAATATTAGCAATCGTTTCATCAGCAATATCTTCCATGGCCTCTACTACACTTTCATAGGTAATCACTCCTCTTAAATGCTCATTTTCATCCACAACAGGCAAAGCAGGAATTTTATAACGCTCCACGACATCTACTACTTCATCACGGGAAACATCTACAGTGACTTTCTGCAGAATTGGACGCATGATTTGGCGCAAAGGCAGATAATGAGGATTTACAATAAGATTTCGACCCGGTACATAACCCACCAGCTGGCCCTCATCATTCAAAACAAAAATACGACGTGTCAACTCTATCCCCGGATTATCACGAATATAAGCGGACACTTCCCCAATGGTGGTATTCATATGAAAAGCAAAGAATTCGTCTGTCATTAAGCGACCAGCACTATGTCGGTCATGCTTTTGAAGCTCTTTAATGCGTTGCGCTTTTTTAGGTTCTAAAAGATCGAAGACTCTTCTCATTCTTCGATCAGACATATCGTCTAAGATCCAGACTGCTTCGTCAGGAGGCATTTTTTCTATCAAACTTTTAATTTCGCTGTCATCAATCTGCCGAAAGATTGCAGAGCGGGTAGAGCTGCTCGTATTGATCATAAAGATAATTTTGGCATTCAAATCAGGAAGATTTTCATAGACAATTACACGCGCCTGAGGAGGCAAACGGGTTACGGCATGGGCCATATCAATAGGATCATGCTGGCTAGCAATTTTAGCTACATCATGCAAAACAATATCAGAGGTATGCTGATGAAAAGCATCTTCAAGCTTTTCATTTAATACATCATCGAGATGGCTTCTTTTTGAGTCTAATAAGCTAAAAGTATAGCCATGTTCTTCGTCATTATCTTCTTTTTTATTATGAATTGTAGCTTCCAAGACGCCTCCACATCGAATCTCCGAGAGAAGTTATTAGCTTTAGGGTTATTCAGTTTAAAGGCTAGATAGTAATTTAAACAACATAAAACGCTCTCTAGTTTTGCAAAAAATACTTTAAGCATTGAAATCTATACTTAAAGCGTGTTAGCATTAATAAGTTTCATATTAATAATTCACAAAAGTATACCTTTATGATGCCATCAAAGAATAAGATTCGTAATATAGCTATTATCGCTCACATTGACCATGGAAAAACCACTCTATTGGATGCCTTACTTAAGCAATCCAATATTTTCCGAGATAATCAACAAATACCCGAACGTATCATGGATTCCTATGATCAAGAGAAAGAGCGGGGAATTACAATCTTTGCTAAACACACTGCCGTCCAATTTGAAGATTTCAAAATCAATATTATCGATACGCCTGGACACGCAGATTTTTCTGGGGAAGTGGAACGAATTCTTGGGATGGTTAACTCCGTATTACTACTAGTCGATGCGCAAGAAGGCCCTATGCCCCAAACGCGTTTTGTATTATCTAAATCTCTTAAAATGGGTCTAAAACCTATTGTTGTTCTTAACAAGATCGATCGTCCACATGCCAATCCAGACAAAGTTTTAGATCTTACCTTTGATCTTTTTAATGAGCTAGGGGCCACTGACGAACAATTAGATTTCCGCTATTGCTATGCCTCAGGGTTATCAGGATTTGCTACCCAACATGTTAATGATCCTCGAGAGGATATGCGTCCTCTTTTTGAATTGATTATCGATGCAGTTCCTGAACCTAAAGGGGACCTTGAGAATCCCTTTCTTATGCAAGTTTCTACCATCTATTATGATGACTTCCTAGGCCGCCAAGCTTCAGGACGTATTTTAGAAGGCTCACTTAAAAAAGGCCAACAGGTCATCCATATTGATGCTTCTGGCAAGCAGACAAAATCAACGATTTCCCGCATAGAAGGCTTTCGTGGCCTAGAAAGAATTGAACTCGAAGAAGCTTCTGTAGGCGATATTGTAATTTTATCCGGAATCCCTTCGATCATGATCGGCGATACCCTTACCGATCCAAGTAAAATTGTTCACCTTCCTCCTATCAAACTGGATGAGCCTACCGTCTCTATTGACTTTACAGTCAACAACAGCCCCTTTGTAGGTCGTAGTGGTAAGCATGTAACTATGAACAAACTCCGTGAGCGGCTAGAAAAAGAGAAAAAAGCAAATATTTCCTTACGTATTGACGCCACCGATGAAAAAGTTTCTGTCGCTGGAAGAGGTGAATTGCATTTGGCCGTACTTATTGAAGCAATGCGCCGCGAAAGCTTTGAATTTAGTATCTCTAAGCCTACCGTCGTGATTAAAGAAATCGAGGGTGAAAAGCATGAACCGATGGAACGTGTGCATATTGAAGTACCTGAGGAATATGCTGGTACAGTGATCGAAGAGTTATCCCGCCGTAAAGGGGAAATGCAGCATCTGGATACCGATGAGCATAAAATCACCCGTATGGAATTTTCAATGCCTACTCGGGGATTAATGGGCTACCGTAATGAATTTTTAACCCAAACACGCGGCTTAGGGATTCTTACCTCTATCTTTGAAAACTTCTCCCCCTGGAAAGGTGTAATTCCTGGTCGTCTCCGTGGAGTATTAGTCTCTATGGCTCCAGGAAAAGCCACGGGATACTCGCTTTTCAACTTGCAAGATCGAGGCACCATGTTTGTCTCACCAGGTGATGATATTTATGAGGGCATGATCGTGGGCGAAAATAGCCGCGATAATGACTTGATGGTTAACGTTTCTAAAGGTAAACAGCTAACGAATATGCGTGCCTCCGGCAGTGATGAAAACGTTATTTTAGTGCCTGCCCGTAGATTTACTCTCGAGCAAGCAATCGATTACATCCAAGACGATGAACTGATCGAAGTTACCCCTGATGCTATTCGCATGCGTAAACGTTTTCTTACCGAGCAAGAACGTAAACGTAAGTAAACTTATAAAAAGAAAGGCAGAGAAAGTATCTTATGGGTACTTTCTCTGCCTATGCTAAGCAGGCGGTTTGTTGGCGCCTTTTCTTTTTCCTAATCCTCTTTTATTTATTCTCCTGCATTTAAGCTTCGCTCAGCTTCTATAAGCTGACATTTCTAGCAAATTAAAGCTAGGCTAGGCTTATGTTC
>NZ_JRXI01000136.1:0-108531 GCF_000813645.1 Neochlamydia sp. TUME1
ACCAAAAAAGATAAATAATATTTTTGCCTCTTAAGATTGTGAGCATCAATTTTAATCGTGCCCCACCCCCACTCAAATGAAGGGGGGGCTCATTAAAATTGATGCAAACAATCTAAAAAGGGCAAAACACTTAAAAAAAATTAGGTTAAGAAAAAAAGATCTCAGATTTTACAGAAAAATTGCTGGACAATCTGCACTATTACTATAACAGCATGGATCCATTCTTTCTACAAGCCAATTTTTTAATCGCTTAGCTTTTTCAGCTTCTTTAGGAGGGATTCTAGTTAGTCCTTTTCCTAATTTGTTGTAATAATAAATTGATTCATTGAGGGCTATAAGCGCTTGCTTAAGGTTTTTTTCTTTCAAATAAAGCTTAGCAAGATAATACTTAGATTTACCACAAATCCTCCAATCATTTTTGAGAGAATTTGAAGCAGCTTTAAACGCACTCTTAAAATGGCTTTTTGCAACCTCAGCATTCGCAAAAGGACAGTTACTATCTAAATAAAGCTTGCCTAAAATAAGGAAAATCTCTCCGGCTTTAAGGTGGTCTTTTTTAAACATCTGAAGGGCTCCTTCAAAGGCAGCTTTATCTCTACTATCAACTTTTTCAAGTCTCTGTTGTGCATTGTAGTAGTATGTCTCTTTTTCTACTTTATCAGATGTAGCTTGTGCTAACTTATGGTAAACTCTACCCAATTGAAGATTGCAATACCATTCATTAAATTCATCACGCTTTTCTCCAGGCCTTACAAATTTTTTTTCGCCAAATATTTTAAGATAAAGGCCTTCTGCCTCCACCAGATCTTCCTTCTCGCCCTTTAAAAGAAGCGAGCCAATTCCTTGCCGCTGGAAAGTTATAATATCAAAAGGATTTGGGTTATCGTACAAAGCAGACTTACTTGATACTTCTTCTTGAATAGCAAAGGCTTTGCTAAAATGGTTGCCGGCTTGAGTTAAATCTTGCTCATGAAAATAAAATTTACCAAGGTAATGGATGGCTTGAGCACATAAAGCAGGAAGTTTCTTGTGTTTTTCTGCAAGCTTACAAATAGTCTCAGCCGTATCATTTTCGGGTTGAACTCCAGCCAATTCTAAGCTTTTCTTAAAAGCTTTTTGCGCTTCAAGAAGATTATTGGATTGCAAGTGATAATTACCCAACACATTATAAAGATGCACAAAACAATATTTTAATTCATCTTGCAAGCTATGCTCTCCTGCAAGCTTCCAAAGGGGTTCGATCTGATTGACAAGACCTCTTTTAGGATTGTAGCTATCTACAAACCGCATATCTAATTTATAATTTTTTTCAAGAAATAAAATAAATTCTTTAAAAACCTTTTTGTTGTTCCCCTCTGGTTTATATGCTTCTTCGATTAATTTTTGCATGTATGGATGGACTTCCCATCCTTCTTGCCCCACCCTACTAATTAATGAATGATTCTCAAGAAGATTTATCACAGACTCAAATAACTTGGATTTCTTCTCTTCTTCGAACCAGAGCCGAAGTAAAGATTCATGGATAAAATAAGGATTAAGAAAAGGAATTATAGAAAAAAGAAATTCCGATTCATTCTTAGCTTGCTTGCATTCTTGTATGTTTAGAGAGTATATAGCTTTTAAAAGCTTATCAGCCTCCACTAGATTGAGATCTGTTTTTTCTATTCCTATAAGAATAAGATCTTGTAACTCGCCAATAAAGGATGTCATTAAACTATCACTAGAATTGAACTTTATTTGTCTCTCATCACTTTTTATACTAGTAAGTTGCATCGCTTCTAGAAGCGGACCTATATCTACTAGAATTCTAGAAGAACCTTCTTCCCTCGATTTAATAAGAAGCGTTAGCTTATCCTTATTAAGCTTTAATAGATCATTGAAAAAGCTGCCGCCTGCTTGTTGTTCCTTTTTCTGCCAAGATTCCATAGCTTCTAAAAGTTTGGAGGCATCGACTGTTTCCTTATGGCCATCTGTACGCATTTTTATGACGCTTTTTAATTGCGTTAGATACGAATCCACTAAAGAATCAAAGGAATCAGTCGGCTTCGCATATTTAAAATGAATAGCGGATTGCTTAATAGCCAATGGAAAGTAAGAAAGTTGACGAAGCAGCTTGCGTTTTGAAGTACTGGCTTGATTAAATGCCCCATGTTCCTTTCCCAAGGTAAGATTGAAAATCTTAAGAGCTTCATCCTCGCTAATTAAATGTGCTTGCATGTTGAATGATTCAACCCCATCTATATCCTCCTGAGCAACGAGTAAAATTTTTCCTTTTAAGCTGTTCTTAATAAATGCTTTTAAATCTTCAGGCCATTTTGGATAAAAATCTGATCTCTCTTCCGGCCTTTTTGGAAGAAAAGCTTGCAGCTTTTCGTATTTCTTGAGATCCTTGGAATCCAGGTTATCAACTATAAATAGCCAATCCGGCCTCTTGACAAGCTTTTTGTTGACTTCACTAATGATCTCCTCAATAGGAGCATTAGCAGAAACCTCAACACCTAAATCTTCTGCAAATTTCTTATAGGAGTATTCAAAATTTTCATCATCTCTCATATCACCGTAAAATACCGTTCTTATGCCCTCAGGCTGATCCTTCTTTTCTTGTTCATAATATAGGGCATATTGTTTGGCCAAAGTAGTTTTTCCCGATCCAGGTATACCTATAAGCGACAATTTTTGAATTGTTGATTTTTGCATTTTAAATACATTATCTAATTCAGTGATGTTATCTGTACAAATCCATTGTTCTTTAAAGGAGGAAATTTTGTTCGAAAAATCGATGTGTTTAATTCCCCCTTTAAGCCATTTATTATAATAATCAGTAATTTGGTCCTGAAATATAACACTTGGTATTGCCACCAGAGCACCAACGAAAAACTTTATTATCCACTTTCCCCGCTTGGATTTATTTATGTTATTAACTACTTCCGTGGGTAGTAAATTCACTTTATCTTTTAATACTCCGAGCTCGCTTTTTGATTCTCCAAGCAATGTTTTAATGTCACCTTCCGCTTGTCCCAACCGAGATTTTAGTTCGGCATTAATATTTTTTACTTGTTCTCGTAATTCTCCTGAAGGCTGGTTCTTTGTTTTTCTGCTGTAAGAGCACCTATTTTTAGGCCAGGGAGAGGAAAGAGAATGACCTGGACATACTTGTGTAATGATAGTCCTAGGCATTTTATTATGCTTAAAAGTCGAAATATATTGATGATTTGTCCTCAGGGTGCGGAATGCAGTAGATACCGATATCGAATGAAAAAGAACACAGGGAAGTGGCTTATTTGCTGCGTAAAGAGGTAAAATATTTCCTAGTTTTGGATAAGAGCCTCTGGTGAGTGGAAAAAGTGCTTTTGATGAGGAAACCGACATATCATTAGACCTAGATTTAAGTTAAAAAAAGTACAAATTTAAATAGAATGCAATCTTACCGCTTAGTATATTCTTTTTTAAAAGCTGAGTTTGACTATTAGGGATAGTGAATAATCCCCTAATATAAGTCAAAAAATTTCCTTAACCTTTGAATATTAGGTAGATTATGAGTTTAAAAATTTTATCTAGCAATCCTCTTATATTTCCGGTGTTTAAAGATCTACCCTTCCCTAAGAAAGACTCGCAAGTATACGCAGGAATTGCCTTAAAGATATTTGAAAAATTGAGCCTGCAAGATCTTTGTCAAATAAATATGGTTTGTAAAGAATGGAAGCAGCTTATTGATACTAGCAATTTATTTAAACAGCTCTATCAACAACTTCCTACAGCCAAGCTTCACCACTTGAAACAGCCTATTGCTATCCCATCTGTTGCTAATAATAAAATTATTAATGCTTCTTATTCTCTAGGCTCTCTCCCCTCCCATATCTATCACTGTATTTTCCTTTCGTTTGATAGTTTAACTCCCGATGACTTAAGAAAAATTCTCGATGTAAGAACATGTGCGCAAGTATTTAAACGAAATATGCCCAGCAATTTCAAATTCTTGACTTACTATCAACCTCTAAAACTACAACCTTATCTTTGCAAACTTGCAAATTATTTAGAACGGCTTGTTCATTCTATGGATCGAAATGTTATTTCTTTATCAAGAGATAGGTTAGAGGCAGCAGAAGAAGCTTACAAACTACTATTAAAGCATGCTGTTGAAAAGAAAGACTCTATTCAAGAGAGCTTATACTTAGAAATATTAGGCGATGTTTATTACCTTAAAGGAAAGCGCGAGCAGCTTGTTCAAGCAGCCGGAATTTACATTTATTCCATATGCCTTGCCCCTAAAGATAGGCAAGGAATAATTAAAGAAAAGATTTTTAATGTTCAAAGGATACTTATTGAGCTATGCGAAGGAGAACCTATAAACCTTGAACAAATGCAGAAACAATTCGAAGATAATCGCGAATTATTAAAAAATTTTAGAAAGGGAATTAAAGAGAAAATTCACACTCTGACTGAAACACCTTCTTCTGAACAAGTCAGAGAGCTTTACTGTGAGATTGCTCAAGGGGTAAAAGTTTTCTTTAAAAGTCTTGTAGATCAAGCCAATGATGTTTTAGGCCCTCCCCCATGTGAATATGCCATGATAGGCTTTGGTTCTCTAGCTAGAGAAGAGATGACTCCTTACTCCGATTTGGAATTTGGCATCCTTATATCAGATGACAATACAAAAAATAGAAAGTATTTTAAGCATCTGACCACTCTAATTCACTTAAAAGTGATCAACTTAGGAGAAACCATTCTTCCTGCTTTAAACATTCCTTGCTTAAAAGCCATTGATTTCTTTGATAGCATCACACCACGAGGCTTTGCCTTTGATGGAGCTGGAGTAGAAGGAAAGGGGTGTAAAACTCCTTTTGGTAATGGCACGACTTTTGAGCTAATCCAAACTCCTGAGAAGATGGCCCAATATATTGGTAAAGATGATAAAGGCAATTGGTGGCATACGAAAGAGCCTCATCTCCCTATGGAGCTTTTAACCTTTACTCATTTGCTAGGTAGCATTAACTTAACAAGGCAATATAGCCAAAAAGTACAGGAAAAGCTTAACATGCCTTATCAAGAAAGCCTTGATCTTCGTCAGTACTTGGCCAAGCAGCATCTATTTGAGGCTGATATGTTAACCTTCAATCCAGGACTAGGCGATTTAGAAAGACAAGGAATGCTTTTTAGAGTTAAAAATGATTTTTACCGTTTTCCTCACCTCGCTTTAGACCGCCTAGCCCTCCTCAATAAAATAGAAGCCTCAGATACCCTCACTAGAATTGATGAACTAAATAAGCAAGAGGTTCTAACGCAAGCCGCCTCTGAAAAGCTGAGAGATTGGATGAGCATAGCCTTATTCATGCGCCTTAAGACCTATTCTCATTATCAAGCACAACAAGAAATGATGAATCCTCTAATTAAACCTTTTGGCTTTGAGGATCCTGTCCTTATTGAAAAGCAGCTTGCTGTAGATCAGAAAACCTTAGAAAAAATTAAACAAATTTATTACATTTTTATTCCTTTTTATAATGCTATCCACCAGTTTTTATCAGATAATGAAGACAGTCTTAAGCTTTCAGATTTATCTGAGGAATCACCGCAGACGCAAGGGGATATAGCAGCGCGGCTTTTTCAATATGAACACGCTAAAAATTTTTACCTTCAAGCCTTACAAGTAGACCCTCGGAATGCAGGAGTGCTAAATGCCTTGGGATTGATCTACCATGAACAAGAACAATCAGATCAAGCATTGGAATGGGTTAATAAAGCACTCGAAATTGACAAAAGACATATGGATGAAACATATTCCAGCGTGCTAAAAGATTACAGCAATTTAGGACAAATTTATCACGATCAAAGAAATATTGGCAAAAAACATAGTATGCATGAAGCTTGCCTTAACTTGGTAAGGGATTACAGTAATCTAGGACAAATCTATCAAAATCAAGAAAATTTAGAAAAGGCGATAGAGTGTTTTAATGAAGCGCTCAATATTTGCGAGCACATACCCTATGGAAAAAATAGCTATACTATGTCAAGCCTTTACAACAACCTGGGAATGACCTATGAAGCTCAAGGAAAGTTGATAAAGGCAACCAAGCATATTAATCAAGCAATCAAAATCGACGAAAAGCTATTTGGTAAAAATCATCCAGAGGTAGCTATATACTATAACAACTTGGGGATGATCCGTGAAGCTCAAGGAAATTTAGAGGATGCGGCTAAGTATGTCAATCAAGCACTCGAGATTGACAAAAAGCATTTTGGCGAAACTCATCCCCATGTGGCAATAGGATATAGCAACCTAGCTAAAATCTATAAAAAACAGGGAAATATAAAAAAAGCTTTTGAGTATGTCAACCAAGCACTCATGATCAGTCAAAAACTTTTTGGCGAAACACATCCAACTACGGCAACTTTCTACAACAATTTAGGGCACTTTACCAAGCTCAAGGAAAATTAAAAGAGGCATTAGAGTGTGCACATAAGACATTTAGAATCAATAGCGAAATTTATCGAGAAGATCACCCTAGTTTGGTAATAGATGTGTTTAATTTGGCAATGCTCTATATAGAGCAAGGCAACAACAAAACAACTATTAATTAGTTTATTCAAGAACACGAAATCATTGCAAAGCTAAATAGAAAGAGTTACACAAGAGAAATAATTTTAATAATTTAAGTTAAATCGATAAGATCTGTGAGCGGTCACACAGGCGACAGAGCTGCTTAAACTCTTAATCCACAAAAGATAATGTAAAGCAGAACGTGCAGTAAATAGAAAAAAACTATTTACAAGCATTTTTGGCTTTGCAAAGGCCCGCATAATCACATCTACAACTGGGCTTACTCCGTGACCGCTTACCAAGATCTAGAAAACCATGAAAGGCAACCGAGAATATCAATCTAAAGCATGAAAAAAATGCGAGTAATATATTAAAAGCTAAAAAATAAGTTTTAATATTTTTTTGATTAGAAAGAACAAAATATTGAAAAAAATTATTTAATATATAGAAGAATGCTGCGCGTATAGTCTAATAAGAGATTTAACCCTTAAAAGCTGACTCTTTTCTTACAAGCAGTTTTTTTAAGTATATGTTTGCATAAAGAGCTGCTCGAAAGTATATTATTTTTATATCTCTATTAGCAAACTGCTGAGAGGCAAAAAAATAATAAGCAATCATATACGAGCATTACCTTGCACCTCTACCTAAACACAGATAAAAGAGAAATAAACCTATGAGCTCAGTAAACCTATCTATCAATCCTTTTATATTTCCTGGATTTGAGGAAATAGAAAAAAGAAAACAGCCTTATCTAAAACTTGGCCCCTATGCAGAGATTAGCTTAAAGATTTTCAAAGAGCTGAGTCAGCAAGATCTTTCTAACGCACGAGGCGTTTGTAAAGAGTGGAAGCAATTAATTGAGCAAATGGATGGATGGAAAAGGCTTCATTTAAAGAAAATTAAAAGTAATTTACCAACAAATAATCAACTTGCTAATAATAAAGCAAATTCCTTAAATCTTTCTCCGCCTCACTGGAGCCCCTCTCAAATAGCTAAGTCTTTATGGTATGATTCTTCAACTATTATTAGCGACTCGCAAGAAGCAAAAGTAAATACTGTAGCTGCCTATCTACATAAAGAAGGCTTTGAATTAAAAGGGGTTGCAGGTGACGGTGACTGCTTTTTTAGCGCTTTTTTAGGAAGTTATAATTCCCTCTCTAGAAAAATTCCTTTGCTAGATGAGCATCCAGATAAAACTTCATATTTGAGGCAAGTGCTCTCAGACATTGTTAAACACAGAGACAGTAAAAGAGCAGAAGAAATAATAGAAAAAGGAAGCTGGGTAAGTGGCTTAGGCGAAGGAGATCTGTTAGCCTCGGCTTTATCTATTCCTATAAGGTTAGTAACGGTTAATGAAGAAGGGTTGATTTGCGGTATTCATGATAGGTTAATTTTTTCACAAGCAGGCCTAGAAGAAAATAATAGATCCCATGAATGGAAAACTGTTTCCCAAGAAGAAAGGCCTCAAGAATATATTCTTATAGTGGATGTAGGTGGTCATTTTATTTATGCTCAAAAGCCCGTAAAACAAGATAAAACTCTTCTTTCAAAGTCGAAAACCTCTTCCGATATTCTTTTTTCTAATTCTCTATCGATGAATGCACTAAAAAGCCCCCTAAAGACATTGGAAAGCCTGGAGCTTTTATCAGACGAGAACATAAAAGAATTAGAACAAACTTATACGCAAGCTTTACAAATTGCTGTTCAAGAGAAAGATCCTATTCAAGAGAGCTTTTGCATAGAAGAATTAGGTGACATTTATCTAAGAAAACAAACATCGGAAACGCTTCTGCAAGCGGCAGGTCTTTATAATTATGCTTTACGCCTTGCTCCTCAACAGCGTCAAAAAGTTCTTAGGGATAAACTCTCCCAAGTACAAAATTTACTCGTTAGAGAATGTAAAGGTAAACCTTTTGATCCTCTGGCAATGGAGAAACAATTTGAACGCAACCGTAGCAAATTAAAAAAATTTAGAGAAGAAATAGAGAAGAAAATTCAAGCTTTACCAGAAGACCCTTATTCTCAAGAGGTAAGAGAGCTTTATGGTGAGATAGCTCGCCAAATAAAAATTTTCTTTAGGCAGCTTACAATACAGGCCTTACATCAATTAGATCCTGCGCCTTGTAAATATGCCATGATAGGCTTTGGCTCATTAGCTAGAGAAGAAATGACTCCTTATTCTGATTTAGAATTTGGCATTCTTATACAAGAAGATACTGATTCCTATAGAGAATACTTTAAGTGCCTTACTGCTCTTATCCATTTAAAGGTTATCAATCTAGGGGAAACCATCCTTCCTGCCTTAAACATTCCTTGCTTAAAAGCCATTGATTTCTTTGATAGCATTACACCACGAGGTTTTGCCTTTGATGGAGCAGGAGTAGAAGGAAAAGGCTGTAAAACTCCTTTGGGTAATGGCACAACTTTCGAGCTCATACAAACACCTGAAAAAATGGCCCAATATATTGCTAAAGACGAAGAAGATCAGTGGTGGTATGAGAAAGAACCTCACCTTCCTATGGAATTGCTAAATTTTACTCATTTGCTAGGGAATAATGAGCTAACTCAGCAATATAGTCAAAAAGTTCAAGAAGAGCTTAATACTCTCCATCAAAAAGAGCCTCATCTTCGTCAGTACTTAGCCAGGCATCACTTATTTCAAGCCGATATGACAAATTTCGAACCAGGAATGGATGATTTAGAAAGGCAAGGCATGCTATTTAAAGTTAAAAACGATTTTTACCGTTTTCCTCACCTAGCTTTGGACCGTTTGGCCCTCTTTAAAAAAGTAAAAGCTTCTGACACATTTACTAGAATTGATGAGTTAAACAAGCAAGGGGTTCTAACACAAACTGCATCTGAAAAAATGAAGGATTGGATGAGTATAGCATTATTCATGCGCCTTAAGACTTATTCTCATTATCAAGCGCAACAGGAGACAATGAACCCTCTAATTAAACCTTTTGGCTTTGAAGTTTCTGTCATTATTAAAAAGCAGTTCGCTTTAGATCCTGAAGCTTTAAAAAAGATAAAAAAAATTTAATCAGATTTTCATACCTTTCTGTCGATCTATTCAGGAATTTTTCGCAGGCAATGAAGATATGCTTAAATTTTCAAATTTAGAAGATGACTCCCCCCAGACGCAAGGAGATATAGCTGCACGGCTTTTTCAATATAAAGAAGCTAAAGGTTTTTACAGTCAAGCATTACAAGAAAACCCTGAAAACGTAAGGGTGCTAAATGCCCTGGGAATGATCTGCTGCGATCAGGGAGAGTTAGATGAAGCGATTAAATGCGTTGAGAGTGCGCGCGCAATCGATGAAAAATGTCCTAATACGCCTTACCTCAATATAGTAAGAGATTATAGCAATCTTGGAACGATTGCTTACTCTCAAAAAGATTTAGAAAACGCTACTTTGTACTTTAATCAAGCAATAGAAAAGAGTACTGATAAAAATCACCCTACCATGGCAATTCTTTACAATAATTTAGG
This sequence comes from Neochlamydia sp. TUME1, assembly GCF_000813645.1. Classification (NCBI taxonomy): domain Bacteria; kingdom Pseudomonadati; phylum Chlamydiota; class Chlamydiia; order Parachlamydiales; family Parachlamydiaceae; genus Neochlamydia; species Neochlamydia sp. TUME1. The sequence goes on from NZ_JRXI01000136.1 coordinate 10,029, forward strand.
ACAAATCTACCAAGCTCAAGGGAATTTAGGAAAAGCCGCTGAATGCGCCAAGCGAGCGATACACATTGCTGGAAAAAATTATCCTACTTTGGCCACATATTACAATAATCTGGGAAAAATTTATCTAGATCAAAACAAGTTAAACAAAGCAACTGAATATGTCAATCGCGCTCTCACCCTTAACCAGAGGATTTTTAGTGAAAATCATTTCCGTGTAGGAATCAATTATAATACTTTAGCATTGATCTACCAAGAACAAGGAAAACTGAAAGAGGCGACTAAGTACTTTAAGCGATCATTAGCCATTGCCATTAATCTCTTTGGTGGAGATCATCCTAGCATTGCAACACGCTATAATAATTTGGCAACAATATATAAAAATCGAGGAGGAGAAAAATTAAAGAAAGCCCTAACGTTTGCAAATAAAGCATGCGACATTAACATTAAGCTTTTTGGTAAAAATCATCCCAATGTGGCAATCGATCGCAGTACGCTAGGGACAATCTACTACGCCCAGGAAAAGTTAGAACAGGCAGCCCAGTGTTTTAATGAAGCCCTTACCATTGATATTGAGAAATTTGGAATAAACCATCCAAATTTAGCAATTCGTTACAATAACCTGGGAGTTGTCTACATGCATCTAAAAAAATTTAGGGAAGCGGCCATAGCTGCCAAGAAAGCGCTCGATATCAACCGTAAGATGTTTCCAGATGAAAATCATCCCAATGTGGCAACATGCTATAACACTTTAGGAATGATTCATAAAGCTCAAGGGAATTTATATCAGGCAACTGAATATATCAAGAAAGCGCTCGCTATCAATATTAGGATATTTGCAGATGAAAACCATCTTAATGTGGCTACGTGTTACAGCAATTTGGGACTGATCTACTTAGATCAAAAAAAAATTTGATAAAGCGATGATCCACCTAAAAAAATCTCTCAAGATTAATCTTAGGGTTTCCCGCAAAAACCATCTATGCATTGCAGAAGGCTTTAAGAAGCTAGGGATAATTTACTATAGCCTCGAAAATTTCAAGCAAAAGGACAAATGCTTTGAGCTAGCACGCAGAAATGAACTTAAGCTTGTATGACTATGCAGACTTAGTGCCTTTGCAGATTACCCAACTTTGAGGATATGCTCTACCCTGCTCTCAAAAGAGGCAAAAATAATGAGTGAATATATCGATAAACTACTCGCTCAGATAACAATCTGACACAAAGCTCAAAAAAAAGATAAAGCCTTATACTAAAACAGCATGACAATAAGACTTGCTGCCTATATTTCGATTATCTTTTTACCGGCTAGCGCAAAGATGCGATTGTCTGCATTCTTAGTGACAGTAGAGCCTCCTACGAAATCGCTGAAGGCTGGCAACACTCCTAAAGAGTCAGAAATTTGGAAGCAACGCAAATTTAGCTGATCGTGCCTACTTTTGAGCAAAATTTGAGGGTGAAGATGCCCTGACCAAACAAAGTGGTTCTCTATGGTTATAGGAAAATGGTTAAAGTAAAAAGGCTTGATCGCCAAGTATTCTTGATGGACCTGTAAGTTCCAGCTTGCCGGCATATAATTTTTTAACACTTGATCATGGTTGCCCAGGATAAGATCTACTGAGCAATTGATGATAGAAAGCCACTCGCCAAATTTTGATTGCACGCCTTCAGAGAGGCCATTTTGGGCATGAATAAGATCGCCTACCACGATACAGCGTTGAGCGCCTGTATGTTCGATTATATTTTTAAGGTTGAGCAAGTCTTGATCCATAGCCCCTTCAGGTACAGCAATTCCCGCTCTTTGCATAGTGGCTGCTTTTCCGAGGTGAATATCAGCAACTATTAAGGCCTTATTCTCCTCCCAATAAGCAGCTCTTTGTGGTAACAATTGAATAGTCTGCTCGCGGATTTTGATCGTTATCATTTTCTTTTCCAGCTACTTTTAATTTTCTCAATACGCTCTTCTAAAGTTTCATTGGTGAGATGGCCACTTACTCTTTCTATATAAAGAGGAAGAGCAAAGGGGCTTAATTTGGGGGGGTGCGTAAGAATGATAAGGGAGGTGGACAATCTTTTCAACACTTGCAAAATTCTATCTAACTCAAATTGCTGATGGATTACCTCACTTTTTGCCTGTTGTATTAATAAATTCGAAGGGTCATATTTACTAAAAACTTCATAGAGCAAGCTGCTACTCACCTGCACTTGACGATGAGTTTTATGTTTACCTGGATACCCTTGAAAAATAAGCCCTGAAATGCGGGCGATGTCTCGAAAAGAAGAGCGCGCTAACTCATGAAGATTGATCAGCGAGGTGATCTCTTCTTCAAGCTTATCGAAAGCAAATAAAGCATTATTTAAACTTTCTTCATTGAAAGGCGCGCAGCTAAGAATTTCAAGACCGTAATCGTTAGAACTTAAGGTAAACGTACCTGGGTTACTTTTAGATAAGCGAGAAGCAATAATATAAGCAAGCCCCTGATGGACAGCTTTGCCTTCAAAAGGATAAAAAAAAAGATGCCAACCCTCTCGTGATTTTAAACTCTCGATAAGCATCTCATTTTCGTTGGGAATGGAGGAGAGCTTTTTTTGTATGGCAAGAATTTGCTCTAAAAAAGCATTTTCCGGGTAGATCTCTTGAGAGGGGTTTAATGATTCTCTTAACATTTTTCCTAAAGGAGCAGAAAAGGGAAGCCTGCCACCGCGCCATACGGCGGCAGTCTTAGGCACCCCCTTACTAAGGCGCACATAAGCTGTTAGATCACGAAATTGAATAAGTTCTAAGAGACGTCCCCCGAATAAAAAACGATCGCCTTTTTTCAAGCTGGATAAAAAATTTTCTTCAATGATCCCTAAAGATTTTCCATTAGCCATCTTCACAGGAATATGAGGTTCAGAGGTGATCGTACCGATATTTAGGCGATGAAACTGTATAATTTTTTTATCGACAACCTTATAAAGATCTTTTTCTATAATAAGCTTTTTATATTCAGGATAGGCCGTTAAAGCTTTCCCTCCATGAATTAAAAATTCTAGGCAGCTATCAAATTCTTCTAGTGTTAGATCTTTAAAAGCATAGGTCGTTTTAATCTCTTTAAACATTTCATCTTTATTAAATCCTCCACCAATCGCACAAGTCACTAAGTGCTGGATAAGAACATCGAATGTATGCGTCAAGGGCATACGATTTTCAATCAGTTGGTGCTGTAAGGCTTTACGATAACTTTTCAATTCAGCAATCTCTAAAGCATGGGTAGGAACAATCAACAAGCGGCAAGGAGTAAGAGGACGGTGGGAGGAACGACCTGCTCTTTGCAATAAACGGGCAATACTTTTGGGCGATCCTACTTGGATCACTTGCTCGACAGGAGAAAAGTCAATTCCTAAGTCTAACGAAGAAGTACACACTACGCATTTCAAGATCCCCTCTTTCAGACGTTGTTCAATGAGTTCTCTTTCTTTTTTATCGATAGAGCTGTGATGCAGGCCTATTAAATTTTTCCATTCGGGTTTAGCCTCCTCTATTGCTTGATACCAGCGCTCGGCTTGCGAGCGAGTATTGGTAAATATCAAGGTCGATTGGTGAGGAGAGAGCTTGGCAAGGACATAGGGAAGCATGCCTAGACCCGATTTTCCTGCCCACGGCAGCTTTTCTACGCTACTCGGTAATAAAGTCTCTAAGATCACTTCCCTTGGCATCTTAGTCACAATCAAAGAAGCTTTACGATCTATGCCTACACAAACCTGAGCTGCTTCCTCTAGATTGCCAAGCGTCGCTGTCAGCCCCCATATCCTTACACTTTTACTCCAGCTTTTTAAACGAGCTATACAAAGTTCTAGTAAGGCTCCACGTTTTGTGCCCAAAAGTTCATGCCACTCATCGATAATAATGGCCTGTAAGTGGGCAAACTGCTGCTTGGCTTCTGCATTGCTTATCACTAATGCCAAACTTTCAGGGGTGATCAGCAAAATCTCCGGAGGATTTTTAGCTTGTTTAACTCTTCGGCTTGTCGTGGTGTCTCCTGTTCTTTTTTCTACTCGATAGGGAAGCTTAAGATCAAGGATAGGCTGTTGAAGCGCTAGTTGAATATCACTAGCCAAGGCTCTTAAAGGGGTAACATAGAGAATTTGCCCCCCTTTAGCGCGATGATGATGGAGATGGGATAAAGCGGCAAGGTAAGCGGCATAGGTTTTACCTGCCCCCGTAGGGACAGAAATTAACCCATCCTTTGCTTCAAAAAAGGCTTTCCAAGCTTCTTGCTGAAAGGCAAGAGGGCTCCATTCTTTTATTTTTAACCAATCCAGAATGAAAGCTAATTCTTTATTGCTCATTCAAAAATTCTAGCTTAATTTGTTGCAGAGTGTCACATTCAGTAAAAGGCTTATCAGTTCTCCAGCGTGCAATGCGAGGGAAGCGTAAAGCAATCCCCGATTTATGCCTTTTAGAACTTTGGATGCCTTCAAAAGCTATTTCAAAAACTTGTTCAGCTTTCACTTTACGCACAGGGCCAAATTTTTCTTCGGTGTTACGCCTAATCCATCGGTCGAGCTTATCAATTTCTTGCTGAGATAATCCCGAATAGGCTTTAGTGATAGGAATGAGTTCCTGCTGATGCCACACGCCAAAAGTATAATCTGTATATAAATTTGCTCTTCTACCTGTACCCGCTTGAGCATAAAGAAGGACGGCATCGATGGTCATAGGATCTATTTTATATTTCCACCAATTTCCTCTTTGCCTCCCTGTACCATAGGGAGAGTTTAAGCGCTTAAGCATAATCCCTTCGGTTAAAGTATGCTTAGCCATTAAGCGTTTTTCATGGATCTGTTCCCATGCGTTAAAAGCAATGAGAGGAGAGATTAGAAATTTCGGATGAATTTCTGCTAATTCTTCTAAAATCTTACGTCGATTGATTAAAGCTTCTTTTCGAAGGTCTACACTGTTGTATTCTAAAAGATCATAAATCATAAATACGACAGGTGCTTCCTTTTGGATAGCTTTGGAAGGTGCTTTTCTTCCTAGCCTTTTTTGTAATACCCCAAAGGATAAAGGGTTTTCATTCTCATAAGCAAGGATTTCGCCATCTAGCACTGTTCCATGGGGAAATTTTTGTATTCCTTCTAAGATCTCAGGAAATTGATCGGAGATAAGCTCATTACCGCGCGACCAAATGGCTGCTGCTTTTTCTCTAAAAACAACTTGGGCGCGGATACCATCCCACTTCCATTCTGCCTGCCATTCATGGGGATGGATCAAAGCTTCCAAGTTTCCTTCCAAAGGCGAAGCTAGGTAAAAAGGGTAAGGGTTTAAGTAGTTATTTTTTTCTTCGACAACTCTTAAGCTATCAAAAAAATTGGCAGTAGGCTGCCAATGACCCATGACGCGTTGACTTAGCACTTCTTTCGGTACCTGAAGAGCTTGGCTTACAGCTTTAATAGCCGATAGCTGAGAAACACCGATGCGAAAGCCCCCTGTAAGAATCTTATTAAAGATAAAAATTTCTTTTTTACTGAGGCTCTTCCAAATTTCTACAACCGCACTTTTTTGTTCTTCCTCTTTCTTGGACTTTAAAGGTAGAATAAGGTTTTCCATCCAGGCAGACAAAGGCAAATCAATCAAATGATTTTTACTACAAGATTGCTCTAACAATAAAGATATTGTTTCGGCGGTATCCCCTACTGAAGCATAGGATTCTTCAATCAGCCAGGCTGGCAACTGGGTAATTTCTCCACACCAGGAGAGTAAAGTCTTAGAACCTATTAGCCTTTTTAACCTATGTCCACTTAAGAAAAATAATGCCCAGGCGCCATCTTCGGAAGGAACTTTTTTAAAGTATTCTTCCATATAGCGTAGCTTTTCATTAGTTGATGAAGTTTGATCAATCAGATCAAACAATTCCGTAAAATTTTTCAATCGATCTCTTCCTCTAAAACATCTAATCCTCTTAATTCCCTAGCATCCACATGCAGCTGCTCACGCAAATATTTTGCTAGTACATCCGTGCTCCCATGGGTAGTTAACACAACTTTAGCTTGGCTCTGCTTAATCGTTTGTATTAATCCTTCCCAATCCGCATGATCGGATAGCACAAATCCTTGGTCCATGCCTTTCCTTTTACGGGCGCCTCTTACCAGCATCCATCCAGAAGCTGCTGCTGCGCGAAAGTGAGGAAAACGTTTTAACCAAGGTGAGCCTGCGGCAGAAGGAGGCGCTAAAATCAGATCTTTTGAGAATGTATAGCCTTTTGGCTGTTCACTACAGGCGATAAAGGGCAGCATTTCAATCCCCTTTTCTGCATAGATTTTCGTCAATGACATCATAGCTCCATGCAAATAGGCGGATTGGTCTGTAAAAGACTTTAATAAAGAGAGAATACGCTGGGCTTTTCCTAATGAATAGGAATAAATAATGGAAGGGTGATTGTTGGCTTTGTTTTGTTCCCACCACTCAAACATCTCCTTAGCTATTTCCAAGCTATCTTGCCAGCGATAGATAGGCAAGCCAAAGGTAGATTCGGTAACAAATATATCGCATTCTAATGTTTCAAAGGGCTGACAAGTGGGATCTAAAGCTCTTTTATAATCCCCGGAGATAACGGTAACGGTGTTATTTGTTTCTATACGTATTTGCGAAGAGCCTAGAATATGACCTGCCGGATGAAGCGATACCCAACAATCTTTTATTTTTATCTTTTCACCATAGGAAAGCACCTGTAACGAAATATGACTTCCTAATCTATGTAGCAGTAAATCTTTAGAATCTTTTGAAGTGATATAATGTTGATGGCCGCGATACGCGTGGTCTCCATGGGCATGGGTAATGATAGATAAGGGCACGGGTTTCCATGCATCAATATAAAATTGCCCAGGGCAACAATATAATCCCTCCCGTCTCACTTCTAAGGGAATTTTCATTTAGACCTTTGCCAGTAAATAAATTTAACGTGCAAAAGCTTCTTTGCTAGCATCTACGGTTTTCTTATCTAACCCACGATCCTTAACAAGAATTAAATGAATTAACCAACCGCAAATCCCTTGCTAAAGCTATCTTTTTCTCTCCTTAAATGGGCCAATAGTTAAGCTAAGTATCCAAGCAAAGGAGAATATTTAGAAATTACTTAAGTAAAAATTTTAAATTAGGCAGTTCTTTGGCTAGCTAGCATCTTACCTTTATTCATCTTACAGCTTTTTTAGTTTCTTTATCTCCTCGTGAGGACCTTCAATCTTCTAGATGGTTTTGTTTAGAGGCAATGTGAGAGATAAATTGCCTAAAGGCAGGCGTGTCAATTAGGTTTTCTAACCATTCATCATTAAGCATATCCTCTAAGGCTGGCAGCGTTCCCGCCTGCTCGGCTCGCTCTAAATAATGCATAGCCGAAGGATAGTTCTGTAATAAAGAATGCATACAAGCTAAATTATAAAAAGTGTGGGCACAGCCTAGCGCCAACGCATGCATAAATTTTTGCTCGGCTTCCTGATAATAAGTTTTACTGCGCTCTGGGCGAATTTCTTCATGCACTAATTCTGCTATATTTAAAAAAGCTAATCCGCAATCATTCCAAGCCATTTCATCTTCGATATCTATATTCAAGACCACCCGAAAATGTTCAATAGCGCTGTGCAAAATATCTACATCTGAGGTCGCTTCCCCTAGATGAGATAAAGTTACGGCTAAATTATAGCGAGCATTCGTAAAATTGGGATCCATTTCTAAAGCTTTATTTAAAACAGTGATAGCTTTTTCATAATGAGAAACCTCTTCTGAAAAATCCCCTAAAAAATCAAGGGCACAGCCATAATTATAAAGCCATTCAGGTTCATAGTGTCGATGATAAAAAACTTCTTCCTGTAGATTAATCACCTTCTCAAATTTTTGGATGGCTGCTTCCAAATAATTTTTGTCATTTGTAAGCTCCGAAAGCTTCATTAAAGCTAAGCCCCAATCATTCCAAAACTGAAAAGAAGATTGTCCTCCTAAATCGCAAGCTTTTTGAAAGCAGTTAACAGCATTTTCCACTTGCTGAGAATCATTCCAATATTCACCAATATAAAAATACGAGGTGGCCAGGCCATACCATAATGCAGAATCTTGCTTCTGAAGAGTAAGCCCATGCTGGAATTTATCTACCGCTTGCACATAATAGCTTTCCTCACTAAAGTAGCGCCCGAGCTCATTTAAGCAAGCACCGTATAAGGCCCAAATGTGTGGATTTTTAGGAATTAATTTAAGGCTACGCGTAATCTTGTGCTCTGCTGAATGCAAAAGAGCAAGAGACTCAGTATGTATGCCGAAAATCATTTCAGCCTCACCTCCGAAAGCAAGAAGTAAGGGATGATCTGGGTCAATTTCGGCAGCTTTAGTAAATTTCTCAATGCAAGCAACATTATAAGTAGGGTTTTTTTGTAGCTTACAAGCATTTAAATAGAGTTTCCCCCAACGTAGCCATAAAAAAAAGTTAGCTTCCCGCCCCTTGGAAGCCTCCTCAAAAGCAGTTTGAGCAAGTTCAAAATGCTGCAAATCACCCTTAAGTTCGTAGAGCTTCTCATAGCAAAGAGCAAGCTTAAGCCATCGATCGGAGCTTTCAGGCTCTTCACAAACAGCTAAATGATAGTACTCCACAGCCTCTTCGCAATATTTATGCTGTTTGATAAGCTCGCTGAGTTCCACTAATGCTTCTGCCATATCTTGCCAAAAATCTGCACATTGGTGGCCTAATTGCTGGGCTTGTCGATATCTTTGGATAGCTTGATGAAAATCTATAGGCTCTTCAGAAGAAAGGCCCATAAGGTAGCAACTTAATCCCCATTTCCAAAAAAAATGTGATTTAACTTCTACCGGCTGATTTTCTAACAGAGCATACCCTGCCTGAAACTTATACTGGGCTTTTTGAAAATAATAAGGATTTTGATGAAATAAGCCGCTTAAGATTAAAGTTTCCGCCCCCATTAAGTAGGCTTCGAAAAAGTTAGCATCCCTAGCAATAGCTTGGGCAAAAGCTTCTATGGCAGCAGCAAGACAGCGAGCATTTTCTTTTTGAGAAGCAAAAACCTTTCCTTTAAGGAAATAAATAATAGCATGAGAAGGGGTCAGGCTTTCAGCCAAGGCAAAACTCTCGTGGAAATTTACACTTCCTCTTTTAAGTTCTAACTCACCTTTTTTAATGAATAATTTAGCTAAAAGAATTTTTTCCTCATTCCCTAAAGAATGGAGGTTATAGGAAGCGGTGAAGCTATCTAATAAATCGAAAGCTTCTTTTTCTATAATTTCTTGCAGCTTTTTAGAAATTGAAATGTCATTATCCATAAACGACCATCTTATTATTCATAAAATGTTATACTTTTTTAAGATAATTTACAATATTTACCTAGATGAGCCTTCTTTAGGCTCATCTTATTGATATACAAGATCCTTTATTATGTCTACCTCAACTTTTTTGTATACAGCCCTCGCTGCTTATCGTCCCTTCAAAAAGTTGTTAGCCTTATCAATAAATTTAGCTTATTATCAAGCACATAAAACTAAAAGAACTGTTAAATAATCGTTAAAAAATCATTATAATTTTCAATTGTTCGCCTTTATTCATACAGAGATTTTTACTAGGCTCTTGTGTCACCCATAATACAGCTTATTTTACCTCTAAAAACAGCTCATCAAGGTGAAAACAAAAAAAGTTTCACTACTTACTCATTCTCGCTGCCTAGCCGTCAATAGGCTCATGAGAAATATATTACTTACCCAAAGATTAATCGGCCTATCTTAGAGATAATGCTTTTTATTATTTAAAGCTAGTCCTATTACCAAGACTGTTAGAACAAGCACGCTAGACCTTGATATCCCTTTAATAATAAGTCCTAAAGAATGAAGATTTAAAATATTAAACTAGCACTTTAAAATATTCTTTAAGAACCTTACGATGGCTCATCCTGTGGAATAGTTAAAGTAAATATTTGCCCTATTGTCATGAGCTAAAAAAAATCTACTCCCATTAAAACTAAGCTTGCCCTAGCATTTTAGAGGTTATCTTTATCTATTAAAAGCTTACGGCAGCTGTTATATTCTATATTCGTCAAGCCTCGGCTGGTTAGCGGCTAAGCCTATAATTGAGTACTTGCTAAGTTTGTTTCCTACAAATTCCTTAACAATGTTTACCCCATCCATGCTTTTGCTCTTCCCTTTATAATCAAATAAGCATCAAGTACTTTGCCTGGCGAAGCCTTTTTATTCCACAAAAGTGAGGGCAGTTAATCCAATATCAAAACATTTTGGATTATTTTCCAGGCTGTAAAGCCAAGGCCTTTTACCTAAAAATTCTTTATAATTCGCCCACACCTATCCGTAGCAAAAGCATTAAGGTCTAAGAATTATCCCAAGCCGCTCACCTTCTTCGCTTGACAAATCCACATCCACCTCCGACTTGTAAGCTAAGTCTCTACTCCCACCATAAAGTGGGCTTATAGGGAAATGGATTATTTAAAGGAATTTTTTCTCTTATATTCAGAAGTAGGGTTAGACTGTTTGCCCGTTTCAATCTGCAATCGTAATTAAAGCTATCCATTTGTTGTGATTAGGGCAAACAGAATTCTATCGCTTAGAGCACACTAAATACAGTACCAGCAATTTGTGCTGCACCACTTATTATTGATGCCGTGTCGCTCAAGTTACCGTGGCTGTCAGTGGCTTGTGTTGTCGTGGTCGACCCCTCCTGGGGGAGGTAAGCAGATGGACGTGGCGCTTGCAATGCTTTCCATTGAGCGATGGCATATTTTATACTTTGCTTGACTTCACTGAGTTCAAACCCACTGCTAAATAATAAATCTAATTCTTTCTTAATCTCCTCAGCAAGCTTATTTCTAGAATTAGTTTTTTCATAGTCATCCCCCACTAACGAAGCAAAAAAGTCACTAGAACCTAACTGATCAATAATAATGGTAAAAATTTCCTTACGTTCTTGGCTTGATATATTTTTGCCCGTCGTTATAAGCATTCTAACTGATCTACTTGCTACTTGAGTAGCACATTCTTTAGTTGCTTCATTATAGGCTTTACGTACAAAAGCGGGGCGATTATGGCTCGTGTGAACCGGTTGAGGATTTGAACTTAAATAAGCAACGCAAGCTGAAACCTTACATGACTTAGCTACTCCTAATGCTGTAACACCTTCACGATTAACATGATTGAGGTTTGCGCCTGCTTCAACTAATCTATGCACAATTTTCATATCAACATTTCCTCGACCTCGACATGCAAAAATAAGCGCAGTGTCAGAATTTACCTCATTTGCTATATTAATGTCAGCACCTGCGTCTATCAATAAATCTACAATATTAGCATTCCTCTCAGTCTTATGTAAAAAGCAAGCTTCCATTAAGGGAGTCGAGCCTCCTTCATTCAAAGCCACAAGATTTACATCAGCTCCATATTCAAGTAGAAGCCTAACAATTGATTCCTGCCTCAATATACAAGCCTTATGCAGGATTGAGTAGCCTTCTTCATCATATGTATCAAGATCTTTTGTTATGGGAATAAGATAATGAACGGCTGCAAAATTAGAATGTTTGTAAGCAAACATTAGAGGAGTCTTGTTAGCGTTATCTTTCTGATTGGGGTCAGCACCAGCGTTAACTAAATACTCGATAATCTTTAGGCTCTGATTACCATTAACGCAGCAGGCGTAATGAAGTGCAGCTCGACCTGTTTTATCCAAAACATGTACATCTATTCCCTGCTGGATTAGAAGGTTTACAACTTCCACATTACCTTTTTCGGAGGCAGTATGCAAGCATGTTTGGTTATCGTCGGTAGTTTGATGAAGATTAGCCCCTGCACTTATAAGGCTGTGAATGATGTCAAAATGAATTTGTGCTTCATTACAGGCATGATAAAGGGGGGATTGATTAGATTGATCTACTGTATTTACATTCGCTCCTTGCTCTATCAAATAGTTAACAAGGCTAAGATCGCCCACGCTGCAGGCTGCAGTTAAGGGAGTATGGCTTCCGCTAAAATCTAATTCAGACCCTGCTGCAATTAAAATTTTTATTATTTCTAGATTAGTTTTTTTGCTAGCGCAGGCTAAGACTAGAGCGGTATTATTTTTTTCATCTACTACATCAATGGAATAACGATTCTTTTTTTAATTTCAATTTCAATAATTTTCTTTAGCTGCTTTACATTTCCCTTTTTGACTGCTTTATGGATAGCCCTTGCTTTCCCTCCCCCCAAGCCCCTTGCATAAGATTCCAATTTGTAATCCCCGCTACTTAATTGATGAAGTTTGAAAAAATGATTTTCTACATACGATTTAGCCCCGTTTGTTGCCATTAAAGAAGGTATATTACTAAAATAGGAGGAAAGTTCTACTTGCTCGCCTTCTGATTTTATAAGAAAAATTTTTCTTTCGGCAAAAATTTGAATTTTAGAAATCCTATTTTTCTCCTCAATGCCTGTCTGACATAAGTGCTTGGGGCCAAACTCGACTAAGAGTGGATTCTCGTATGGTCTTCTATCTTGCCTTTTTTCGACAAAAGACATGCGATTCTTGCATGCTTCAAGTTGATCTTTTTCATAAAAAAAGTTATTTAAAAAATGGTTTACTATAGGCTCCATAAGGTTTACTCCCCGGCTAAATTTTTTATTAATTTTTGCCTAGAAAATATGATAGGCAAACTTTATTATTTACAAAATAGCACTAATTAAATTGATATAATTTTTATACAAGCCTTATTTTTTCGCAAGCAAATTGCAAATGTTTGGAACTGAGTGGGTAGCAGGGCATTTTAATTAAAATTTTTTTACAGATCACCATAACTATTATTGACAAAAACCTTAGGGTCCAAGAATCATCCCGAACAGCCTGTCTTCTTCGCTTGGCAGTTCCACGTATACCTCCCAAAGTCTATTCTAATCAGGGTGCTTGCTAATCTTCTGAGAATGACTAGATTTTCAGCTGCATGATCTGTGGCTGGCAAGCTACTATCTTCTTTAAAATTCACATCACTATTTCCATGCAAATAATTTTTTACGGTCCCATAGCTCTTAGCATTCTTTCCTGCCTCTTTTGACGTAAGCACAATATTTACAGATATAATAGCTTTTGCTTCCGTTGTTTTTCCTTAAATTGTTAGAGTAGAGGTCACTTCTATTAGGAAGCTATAGGTCCTTCCAATCTTTTTTGCAACCTAACCATGCAAAGTCATTGGTAGCTACATTCCACGTTCTTTTATTCTCCCATGCCTTTTCTCGCCATTGAATACTGCTTTGCACTCCGCTTCTTTATAGCCGATTGTTCTTGCTTGCTCAAAAAAACTTTCAGCTTTTAGACAGTAACTTTTCTTGATTACCTTATAAAGCAATTTACCGCAGCCCTCCCTACCCCTCTCATAGTGATCGTAACATTAATATCCATAACCTCAAGCAATTCAGGGATCGCCATTATCTCATTTGATTTTTCGTCTGCTTTTATCAGCCTCAGCAATAAACTACGCCGACTATTCTAAGCAGAAACTAAGGATATTTTTTTGCTTCTTGCAGATCCTTTAAGATGTTTACCATCAATGGCAATCCAGTTTGCTTTTTTCCATCTTCTGGTAAGGATAGCATCCATTTTACAAAATACTTCTCGATATGGTATGGATCTAATAGCTTGGTTCTTTATCTATCCCTCACAAACGCTTAAACATTTTTTATTTAATCTCTGCATAGGCTTGGATCCCAACTAGCATGTTGGCTCCTGCAAGGATTGCACACAAAGTCGTGATTAAGGGGTTGCCAAGAGAATATGTCGGATTGTCGTTTGCATAAAGATTGTTAATCTCTCTAAAACCTTGGTGAATCGTTTCAATAAAGTTTTGGTTGTCAGCAAGTTACTCCACACTCCTATGAGTTCTTTAGCCTCTTTGATTTACATGGGCACACGCGTGATAAATAAGCTTTGTTCTCTTTTAAAGACTTGTAAGGTAGCTGGCGTATAAAGAGCACTATCTCCTACTATATAATACTACTTCGTTAAGTGCCTTTCTGATATTAATGTAAGTAAGTTTTGTTAATTAAGGAGGGGACAATGGATCTTGATCAATTAAATTCCATTCGCGAACAACTTAATGAATGGATCAACGTTTTTAAAGTCTACTTAGGAAGATCAGAAAGAGTCTACTGGTGCAGATTATACATTTCAGGACTAATATTAGATGGAGAAAGAAAATCTATCGAACCCATGGCAAAAAGACTTCCTTATTGCATCCATTTTAGAAAGAAAAATTGTGAACTATTTGTTAGTGCTGATCTAAAAAAGCAAAAATTCAAGAAATTTTGTTGCTGAAGATGAAAATTGATTAAAAATTAAGAGTTTTGGAGCAGGGGGTAGCCTTCAAGATAGGGTTTTAATGCAATTAAAAGAGAAAATGAACTTTTGTAGCCTGAATAAAGACGCTTGGGAAAATTTTGAGCGACTAGCCAATTGTAAATTAAACGCATATTATGACCAATTCCACATAAAATGGGTTTAAAACAATCTCCCAATCGGCTTTTAAGATAATTGCGTCCAAGTTTGCCATCATTTTTCATGTGGCCGATATGAGGTTCTATCGCTTGGCGTCTTTTGATTTGAGTTTTGATCCAATAATTTAAGCCTTTTCTTTGCCCAGAAATAAATATGGTTTTGCCTTCTACCGTATGACCTCGATAACCTTTATCTACAAAAGCTATTTCGATGTTCTTGCCGCTATTATGCTTAAGCTTTCTTAATGGCTTCTTCAAGCATGTGCCCATCGTACGGATTGCCATGGATGACTCTGCTATCTAACGCTACCCCTTCTTGATGAGCAATCACTAGCGAAGCTTTGCAGCCAAATTCATATTTTTTCTCAACTTTACCTTTAGCAATACATTCCACATGGGGCTCATGCAGGCTATACACCTTAGGTGAATCGTTTCTTTTTTGGTTAAAAATACATGTGATAGTTTCTAAAAAAAGAGCTTTCTGGCTCAAAGGCTTGCTCTTCTGTCTTTCTTTCAAAATCGCGTATTAACCTTCCTAAATAGCCATTCAGCCTTTTTTCTTCTCTTTTAGCTCTTTTCATTTGGCTAGCATATGCATAGCCAGCACGCATGCACAAAGCTGTTTTAGCTAGCTTCTCGTAAGTTTGTCGCAGAGTGATTTGGTAATTATCAGCCATTTTTACAAGTGCCTGAATAGACTTAAAGTAAAGCTTGGCATCGGTAGGAAAAGCGATAGCTTTAGGCATCATTGTTGTATCGGCAATGACTTTTTTTAAGGCTTTTTTTTTCACTGTGCCTGTCAAAACAGCTGCTGCTATCGTTCCTTGTAAAATCTTGCTAAATCTAGCTTCTCCTAACCTAGACCTCCATTTAATTAAAAAAGTAGGGTGGATAGGCAGTTCATGCTGGAAATGATGATATCCACAAAAACATTGCCGATAAGGATTTTCTACCCATCGATACACCACATTTTCATCCGAAAGTCCATACATGTGTTGCAAGATAAAAAGCTCTACAACTAGCCTTACAGGCTTAGCTGGTTGGCCTACATTTTCTACAAATAGCTTATCAAACTCTTCTTCCAGCTGCTTCCATTCAATCAACTTGGATAGCTGGACAAGAGGATGATTCTAGTTAATTCCATTGCTAAAGCGGGATTTAAAAAGGCGGCCTTGTTGGTTATTTGGCTTGTTTGGTTTCATAGTAAACTTTGCAAGAAATTAGGGGGTTTGGTAATGATTTACTTGTAAAAAAAATATAGCATTTTTTGAGAAAAACGCTCCTAAAATCTTGTCTCAGGGAGAAAATGCTTTAAATTATGTCGAACTAAATATAGTCAAAATCATTAGCTTAAAACTCAATTTTATGAAATTATTTCCTTTAGACCTCTTCACACATTATAGAGGTAGGAGCATGTCGCGCGAAAGTGAAGTAGAGGTAGAGAGTTTTTACGTGGGAGAAGATAATTATTTCTTACCCCTCAACGCTAAGAACTACTCAAAAATTATCAAAAGAAGGGGGTTCAAAAGCTTTCACGTTAATATTTTTAGGATTAACTTTTATTCCCCAAACAAGCAATTATTTAATTGGATAGAAATTGTTTTATTAGCAACCTCTTATTTTTTAACTTTCCTCTTAAAAATTCTCAAGAAGGTCTATCCTTTTAAGTAAGCAAAAAGAAGGGAAAAGAAACTCTTGACTAAACATTTTATCAAGTTGTTCTTATCTTTTCGATGACGTTTGTTACATACTCCTTAGAAGGCGGCTCTAATCCTTCGGCTGTGTAGTAAGCAAAAGCTGCTACTCCTGCAACAATAAATACCATAGGAGCCCAAGTAATAGTAAAAAAGGCTGTTATTATACCCGCTATAAGTGCCACAGAAGCTATCCTGGCTATCAATATTTCTCGAATCTCTGAAGTGTTATTAAAACGAAAATTGTTAAGACAGTCTCCATTGATTAGCCGAGTACTATAAAACTGAATTTGATCGATTAATTCCATATATCCTCTTTTATTAAATAATAATTTAAAAATCAAGTATAAAAAATGTTATAAATAGTAGCAATATTTATTATTAATTTATTAGAACATTCACTCAGGATATAAATCCTTTGTTAAGTTCTCTAATTTATCAAAATTAAAGCAAAAGGAACAAGAAAAATACTAGTCTTCTAAATATAAAGGGGTGTATTCATCCATTAATAAAGAATGACAAAGAGTAAAATGAATTTCTTTAGGATCTATCACTTGAGGCATTTGAAATCTTCCTACAATTTTTTTAGAATCCCATTTCCATAGATAATGATTAGACAAAAGAATAATCCAATAATCGTGACTACATTCCCATAGCTTTGCCCTTTTTTGCTTAAGCTGAGAGGCAGCTGTAACTTCATCTAAAGAAAAGCCTTCTCTACATATAGTTTTTATCTGCTGTAGAGCTAAGTCTAAAGTAGAATTAATCTGTTTATCATCCACATGAAATTGAACGGTTATCCACGGATATTCTAAAGAAGGATATAAGGGCAGCTCATACCTTACATCCATTCCCCTACTTTCCGAAGAATAGGTTTTTATATGATTTCTTAAGCGAGTTTCTATCATCTGGCAAGCAAGCTCCAAATGTTCTAAGCGGGTAGGATCCAAACAGAGATGAAGAGGCAAAGACAAATAAACTAAACTTTCTTGGCTATGAGGAAGATGGTGAATTTTAGTCATCCTAACTTTAGGAGCTTTCTTATAATGAGGAAGGATAAATTTCTGGTCTACCTTTTGGACATTCAAAGCAGAAAAACTGTCACTACAAAGTTTTTTTATTTTTTCGGGATTAACTTTACCTACAATAATGCAAACAAAGTCTGCAGGATTAGAAAAAGCTGCACGAAAAAACCTTTCAGACTGACTCACCCTAGCTTTTTTAAGATCTGTAAAATTTAAAGGGTTTAAAGCATGCTGCTCGTGCACCGCAATAACCTTTAAAAGCCTATCGCTATCTACTTCTCTGCCTCTTCGCGTCAATTCATCCTTTTTACTTTTTAACACCTGATTGAAAGCTTCAGGAGTACATCTGGACTGTTGAAAAATCTTCTTAACTAACGTAAAAAATATTTCCAGACTTTCAGGGGGGAAAGAAGCGTCAATGGATCTAACGAAAGGTTCTATTTTAATATTCAATTCTATGGATTGATCATATAAGAGCGCCGCTAACTTGTCAGGGCACCATTCCCCTATTCCGGATTCCATAGCTACGCTTGCTGCCAATTCAGCTGAAGCACGATCTTCAGGTTCCACAGATCCATAACCCCCTAGGGCCACCAAACGCACAGAGATTTCATTTTCCTCATCATTTGTTTGCTTCAATATGACTTTCATACCATTCTTCAAGCGCCATTCACTTATAGGAAGAGTAGAAGCTTCCTTTCCATCAAAAACTACTTCTTGGACAAAATTCTCGGGATCGAAGGATAAAGATTTAGCGTTTTCTAAGCCCTTAAGAGAAAAGAAAGGCAAGATGTAGAGAAAAAAAAGATAAATTTTACCAGGCATAAACGGTTGTTTTTAAAAAATTAAATATTATTCCGGAGTATAACAAGGGATTGTTAAGAAATATTAAAGAAACTTCTTCTCCTTTTGCTGATTTTAAGTAATACACATTGACAAGAAGGGTGGAAATTGCTTAACCTAGCCGCATATTTGTAATATTTGAGCCCAAGTGGTGAAATTGGTAGACACGCCAGATTTAGGTTCTGGTGCCGTAAGGTGTGTAGGTTCGAGTCCTATCTTGGGCACATTGCCGGAGAAATTTTCAGAAATGACAATGTCTCCGGTTTTTTCATTTTGTAGCTCGTTGTTTTTCTGCAAGATAAGAGATAGGGTTAGGTTCATTCCCTCGGCTCGATAATTTCCCTATTGAAAAACTAATTTTCCACCTACATAAAAACAAGCATTTTCCGTTTCACATCCCAAGGCACCATTTGGAAGTAGGCATCCATATGTGTCAAAAGATTAATGCCATATACCTGCTCTATATTTCAAAGGCTGTATCATTAAACCTTTAGTGCTTCCCTATCAAGCTTTAATTTCTCCATTTGACTCCGACTATGAAGTTTGAGACGGTTATAAGAGTCAGCTTCCAGCTCGCCTGTTATAAATCCTTGTTAATCAAATTTAGGTACGCTAGCTTCATGGTTAGTTAGCTGGCTCTTGAATTTGCTGAGCTGCAGCTCTCTATCACCTTCTTTAGCTTTAAAGGTAGCTTCCATCATGACTAAATATAGCTCTACATCTTCTGGATTAGGACAAAGGCCTTTCAAATAAATATCGAGCTTATCATTAATCTCTAAGGCACTCACTTCCCTTCTACATCCTCTGGGATAGTGGATAACAAACCTATTTGCTGTCATAGCCGGAAGACTGACTTTCGGTGAAGTTTCGACCGCAATCCGAGACCTTAAGATGACAGTATATTGGATATATCTCACAATTTTCTCTCGATTTCGCCCACAAAGACTCTCATTCGAGGGTAAGCATTAAGTTACATGTGATACATGGCTCAGAAAAGAGCTTATCTAGGAAAAGCTTCAGCATAGGTCCGAGAAACCCGTGCAATATCCTCAGAATTCATATCTCTAATTTGTAAATCATCTAGGGTTTAAGCCATTCCTCTTATTTTCCTAAGGCAGCAATAGGTTTATTCGAATGGGATTCACTCATCCAAGTGTGACCGCGTGATGCGGATTTGGCAGGACTAATCATAATGCTAACATCTTGGCCTAATTCGTTGAGGAAGCGGATAAGTCGTTCAAGTGAAAAGCTACGCAATCTTCCGCGAATTAAAGCAGAGATTTTTGGTTGGGCTATTCCTAAAATTTCGGCAGCTCGCTTTTGTTTGAGTTTTTTCTTTTTAATAAGTTTAGCAATCTGACGAGCAAGCTCAGCTTTAGCTAAAGCTTCCTCAGGATTTTCAATGCCTAGATCAGCAAATACATTCCCTGAACTTTCTTCGTACTTAATCACTTTTTTCATAACTGTCTTCCTTTCTCTTTCAATTCCTTATATAGAAATTCTGCATCTTTTAAGCGACGTTGGGCTGGCTTCTCAATCTTTTTTTAAGCTGTTGCTTTCTATCTTTTTTAGATTTAAAAGTAGTCTTTCATGGCTTGTAAACAAGAGAGAACTCTTTTTCTCAGCTTATCCTCATTCTCTTTCTTCCATCCATTATCTTCAAACTGTTCGTTAAGAAAACAAACGAATGCTTTGCTGTCGGTTTCCTGAAATTTTTTAATTAAATACATTTACAGGCCTACTAATCTGTTGGCTCATAGGCATTGGCAATAAGAGCCTAGCGTGTACTTCTTACACCCATGACCCTAAGAAGTCATCCTTGCATTAAAGAGAAGAGAGCTTTAAATCGCTGACGGTTATTCGATTGAATATCAAAGGAGCATTAAAATTAAAAACCTGCGGCTTTTAGTGCAGGTATTCGAGGAATCGGCTGATGGTTTTGCCTTGCAAACCAAAGGTCATATCCATTTTGAAGATTAAGCCAAAATTCAGGCGAGGTCCCTAAGGCATCCGCAAAATCTAGAGCTATTGCCTCCGTTACGCCTCGTTTTTTGCTGATGATTTCACTAATTTTAGGTTGAGTCCAAGTCCCTCCCAGGTAACTAGCAAATTGCGCTTGCGAAATTTTAAAAGGTTTAAGAAATTCTTCTAGCAATACCTCTCCAGGATGTATGGGTGATCTATTTTTTGGAAGCATGATTTCCTCTTTTCTTGCCTAATGATAATCCATAATTTCAACTAGCTCTGGCCCTCGGATACCCCAAGAAAATACAATTCGATATTGATCATTAATACGAATGCTGTATTTACCTTTAAAGCTTCCTTTTAAAGCCTCCTTTTAAAGCCTCCAGCCTATTTGCTGGCGGCACTTTAAGGTCACTTAAATTAATGGAGGCATTTAACATATCTAACTTTCTACAAGCAATTGGGTATAATGAGGGATCTAATCTTTTCCTTGCACGCTTCGAGTTTATCCCGTGAAAAATGTCTGCGGTGGCGTCGTCAGCAAATGATTGAATCAAGCTTTTTATCTCATTTTTATTCCATTATATCAAATATCGATATAATGTAGTATAAAAAAATCTAGTTACCTTAAAACAGAGCAGGCCTCTTGCGAAGCCTACATATTTAATTCCAAGTTATAGATTTTGCGATTAAGCTGAAGCGAAGTGTAAATCTTTTACGTCTATTTCTGAAGCGATCTGCTAGGATTTTAAATTGTTTGAAAAGCTCGATCACATTCTCATCACAGGAAAGCGTTTTTAAGCGGACTTTAAGTTCCTGAGTTGTTGCCAGCAGCTCTTAAATTGGACTTATCCGTAACTCTATCTGCTTCTCAAGAAGCTGAACATACGTTTAAACTTCTTGAAGAAGTGGGTGTAAAAACACCCTCTCTAATTGTAAGTAATTTTTTTTAATTTTAAGGTATTATCCAACCTAGAAAAATTCTTACGTAGAGGAAAGAACCGGAAGAATTACCTTTTCCATAACTATTCCTTCTGCGTCAAACATATATAAGCTCTCTTACTTAGCTTTAATCTTCGCTAAAGTATGATTTTTTAAGCTAAACTTCTTTTTCAAAGCAAGCAAGCTTTTGACTTGCCAATTGCTTTACAACTGGATCAGAAGAATGAAATGCTGCCTGGCTATACCAATAGCGAGCTGATTCTCCATTTTTTTCTATTCCTTCTCCATTTTCATAGCAGTAAGCCAACATCAATACCGCTTTTGCATGGTTCGCTAGATTTATAGCTCGTCTGTAATATTCTAAAGCGTATTTCATATTTACTTCTACACCGCTTCCCTGATAATAACAATTTCCTAACTGAAATAAACATTCTGCCCTAGCACTTTCTTCTAAAAGAGAATCATTAGCAAATAAATAATTCCAATAAAGAGGAGATTCTAAATCTTTTTTGGTAAACAAAGGCTGAAGCTCTTGTTTATTGGGATTGAGAAAATAATAATAAATATCCTTAATTTTTGCTTGTGTAGATGGACTATATATTCCATCAACTTCTTGAATGAAGCGGGTAAATTGGCACCCATCATAAAATGTAGTCTGATTGTTTTCATCTACCACTGCTGCTAAAATGTAATCTAAATTTTTTTTGGCATTTTCGTCCGCAAGTTCTACAAAACGTTTACTTCTGCACCACTCAATTTTTTCAAGGAGTCTAGAAAGTTCAAAACTAATCTTTGTGTTTTTTACTTCTTGCCCCTTAACTAAGGGAGGATTATAATTACCACTTATAATTGAATCATTTATAAACATAATCAACCTTATCATTTATTTTATTTAGTATAATATTTTATTTGGAAAATATATATCTAGCCCGATACCACCTCCAGGTCCTAGCTCTAATACTTCATATCTTCAAAAAAACTCAAGAAAAGAAAAGAAAAAGAGAAGCTCCAGCCCCTTCGAGCGAAGAATCAAGCCATGCTTCCCTTTCCCCACATGCTTCTCATGCAGAAAAAATACAAGCTGTAAGGTTGGAAGAAATCAATCGTGCAAAGAAAATCAGACACACCCTTTCCCAAAAGTTACAAAATCAGCAAAACGAAGAATCTGCTGCCGTCTTTTCTACTTTACCCTTACCTCCTCCTCCACAACCTCACTATTACTCTCAAGGTATATTACCCCTCCCTTCCTATCCACCACCTCTTTTTCCTCCTTGGCATACACAGATGCATCCTTCGCAACCGTCTAATATTTATCCCCAACGGAGGACATAGTGGATGAAGTGATTAACGAAATCGATGCTGAAGAAGAAGTAGAAGGAAGAACACTGGCTCTCGATTTACTAAGCCAGGTGGCAGAAGGAGCACTAGCCCCTTTTGAAGCAACCATCCATTTAAAAGATCATATTTTAAAGATTTTTGAAAGAATAAAAAACGGCGTGATAGAGGCGATGGGTGGGATCCAAAAAAGCAACAAACCAACGCCATTCAGATTGTTAAAGATTTTCTGGAACGAGGGTACGCTGAATCCTTATAAACCTGACTTAAAGCGCAATTAAAGAACTGGCATTGCTATCATTAACCATACCTTCAAAAAATCTAGGCGTTTGCTTTTCTATGTTATGCACTTTTGAGCAGCTCTTTATGCAAGCCTATGCTTAATAAAACTGTGTTTTTAAGGAGAGAGCCAACTTAAAGGGTTAATTCACTTTTTAGCTATACAAATAAAGTTTCTTCAAGAGGTATTATAAGCTTCATTAACAGTCTTGGGATAGTCAAAGGGAGATGTTTGCTTTGAGGGTGCTCGTATCAAGCCCAAGCTTGTTTGCATCCCTATCATGACAGAGTAATAAGCTGCTCCCCAGAAATATAGCAATCTTAACTAAGGTCCATCCTTAAAATCTTCCGTTAGCAAGAAAAAGTGCTATAAATCAGCTCACCCTACTTTAACATCTTCTGCGTGATTCAAAATTAACTCGTAGTTTTACTTACTTAATTTTGTTAAACACATTCCCCTTCAATTTTTTTATCGTTCAAATGCTATAAGGAAACTTAAGCTAATTGAGTACGAAGAAGAGAAACCATCTTTTCGGCAGCAGCTTCCTCATCCCACACCATGGGTACTTCTGCAAATTTAAGAAATTGATGATCTACTTTATAATGGGAGCGTGCAATGATTTTAATATAGGGGTTAATATGATAGGCCACCTGAATAATCGATTGAGTTATATGCAAATCGGGCGTAGTGACTACCATTAGCTGAAGGTTAGTAAGATCAGCTTTTTCCAGGATCTGAAACTGGGTGGCATCGCCGAATATCGCTTCAATCCCCTTCTCTTTCATGGCAGCCACAGTATCGATATTCCGATCTATCACGAGAGGATGAAAGTTGCTTTCCTTAAGATAATGGGTGACGGCCCGGCCGACAGGACCATAACCGATGACTAAAGCTCGGGGTAGAAAAGATTGTTGAAGATCCACATTTTTATACAACGCTTCTAAGGATTGATCAGCCTCCTTATTTTCAGGAAAAAGTTTTTTTGTTTTTTGGAAGCTAAAGGTCTAAATAGCTGAAATAAAAGAGGATTTAACATAATGCTTATAAAGGCGCAGGCTACTAAAATATCATAGGCGTTGTCTGACAATATCTTCAGCTGGTTTCCCTCTTCGGCTAAGATAAAGGAATATTCACCTATTTGGCTGATGGCCACTGCTACTGAAATCGCTATACTTTGCGGATACTTGGCTAACTTAATGATTAAAAATGCCATCATCGGTCTTAAAGCCAGAATGATAAAAAGCAAGCCGAAAAAAAGAGGCAAATTATTTTTAACTACCGTAGGATTAAAGAGCATTCCTACGGATAGAAAGAAAATAACGGCAAAAGCATCGCGCATAGGTAAGGCATTAGCAGCAGCTTGATGGCTCACTTCTGTTTTTCCTACGACAGTTCCGGCAATAAAAGCGCCCAATGCTAAAGACACTCCGAATAGATAAGCACTACCAATAGCAATAAAAAAGACGCAAGACAAAATTGCTAAAGTAAACAATTCATGCGAGCGGGTCCGAGCGACAACAGTTAAAACTTCTTTAACCAGCTTTTCTCCTACATAATAAATGATGACCCCTAAGGCGATGATTTTTAAAATTAAAGTTCCTAGTGAGTACATAAATTCTACACCAGAATTTTCGCCACCTAAATTAGAATGCACCAAAGTAGGCAATAAAATAAGTCCTAAGACGGAAATGATATCTTCTACGATCGTCCATCCTAATACTGTGTGACCTTGAGGAGTTTGAAGCAAATTTTGATCCACTAAGCCCCTTACAATAACTACTGTACTAGAGACACAAATAGCCAAGCCAATCACAAATCCAGCTTGCATGGTTTGACCCAGATAAACGCTTAAAAATATGCCAGCTCCAATAGAGAGAACGGAAAGAATGAGGGCACCGGGCAATACAATCTTCTTTACAGCTGCCAAATCATTCCACTTAAAATTAAGGCCTACGGCGAACATCAGCAGAGTTACCCCGATGTTAGCTAATTGTTCTGATAAACGCGGATCGGCGACAAAACCGGGAAAGTTAGGTCCAATCAAATATCCAGCAATTACATACCCTAGAATGGGTGATAATTTCATGCGATGCGCAGAATATCCCAAAAGGCACGCTAGCCCAAAGCCTATAGCTAAAATCCAGATAATCTTTAACTCTTCTGACATATCTTCCCCAATTTCTTTAAGATTGAAAACCCTTAAGAACAAAATAAGTTCCAAATTTTTCTAGTAAGCAAGCAAAAAAACAGTAAAATTATTTATTCGCATACGTGAGAATAAAGGTCAATCATAAAAAAAGAATGGCTATAAAGCCTATCCATGAGCTCTAAGAAAAATTTCAAAATAATAACCAGTAAAAATTTTCTGAAAACCAGGATAGAGCTTCTTTGTTCGGCGGCGTCTTTTCCTATTCACTGGCTCAATTGAGCAACTTTGAGAATTGGTTTATAGTAATCAAGCAAAACTTGCTTAAGGTTATAAATTAAATTTAAACATACAGAGATTCTATCAAGAGAAAAAAGAAATATTTATTAGCAAAGAAAACACACAAATGGTAGGCATATAATTCTCATTTTATGTAAGATAACGCTTTTAATCAGAGGGTTGTATGTTCAGTATTCAATTCGCTTACCTTGCCATGATTGCTATCGTTACCAGCTGCAATTTTTTGGTTCAATTTCCTATTAATGATTGGCTTACATGGGGATCTTTTACTTATCCACTATCATTTTTGGTCACTGAAGTTAATAATTGCTTGCATGGCCCTAGAGTTGCTAAACGCGTCGTCTATGTAGGCTTTATGCTGGCATTTTTATTATCTATTTGGTTGTCTACACCTAAGATAGCTTGTGCTTCAGGGCTAGCTTTTTTGATCTCTCAGCTATTAGATATCAGCATTTTTGCTTCTATGCGAAAAAGGACATGGTGGTTTGCCCCTTTATTTGCTTCAATAGGAGCATCTTTTGTAGATACTTGCATCTTTTGGAGTCTAGCGTTTTGGGGAGAGCCTGTTCCGCTGATGAATTGGGCTCTTAGTGACTTAAGTATTAAAATACTTTTTGATTTTGTATTATTAATTCCTTTTCGCCTAGCTATCCAGAAAGCCACTAATCCCCTCCGAGAGTCTCTTCAAGCTTAAAATAAGAAGTGATTTATGGTAGGGGCGCAATAGTAGCGCGGATAGAAAAAACACGGCAGTTTTCCTTTGCCTTTCTTAAAAACATATCTGCTTCTATCTAGGAAAATCCAAACTAGCTTTCTTACAAAATCAGCATAGAAATGCTTGAAGAAAGACTATTTATTTAATGGCTTCCAAAAAACTTAATGTCTTTTTCTAAAGGTGATCAAACGTTCTTTTCCAAAAAGTTTTTAGAATGCAGAGGATGAGGCAAACCCTACCCTATTAAATAAAATAATTCATAGTAGACAAAGCAAAAGTAATGAAAATAGGTGCTTTTCGTGTTCTAATCTCGTATAGCTTATTGATGATATTTGAAATGCTTAACACGATTAGGCTAGGACATAAGATATTAAGCAAAGGGGCAAGCATGCTTGCAATCCCACTAAAGCCTAAATTAGCAATTCCTAATGAGATACCTAATGTAATGCCCAAAGGTAATAAAGGACCTTTGTCGACAGGCAAAAGGTCATTCTGGATGTAATCGGCGCAGATACTTACCAGCGGAATTGCTGTGGTCAAACAAGCCATGGCTACGGCTAAACATGCCACAAAAGCACCTTGGGGGCCTAATAAATGCATCGCAATAGCTGACAAGCGCTCCTCAGGTAAATGATTGGCAGGCAATACATGAGTATAAAAGGAAGCCACTGAGGTCAGGCCAATATACATTGCAGAGAGTAGGCCTGCAGCTAAAAGGCTTGCTTTAAGCATTTTATTAAAAATCTCATGTCGTTTCTCCCCGCTGCTAGCCTCTTCTTGATCAGTCATAAAATGGCTTAAAACTAAAGGAGCAAAGATGAAAGCTGCAATTAAATCTAAAGTATTATAACCCACGTGTAAACCCTGATTAAATGCTTCTACGGGTGCCCAGGTAACTAGATGGGCTTCAGGTGGATTAATAAAACCTACAACAAGAATACATCCTAGACAAAGTAATAGAAGAGGAGTCAAAACTAATCCCAAAAAATTAATCACTTTATTTTTTCTTAGAGTAAAGCCCAAAACCAGTAGAGAGGATAAAATGCTAAAGGTAAAAAGAGTCACATTTCCAGGCATATAAGGCTTTAAAGTAGCAAAGGAAAGCGTAATTAAGCGCGGAATAGAGCCAATGGGGCCCAAAATTGCCTGTATGATAAATACTAGAATAAGCCCTGGCCATTTACCTGTTTGGCCAAAAAATTGTCGATAGTCACCTCGAAACATCATCATGGCTATCAAGCCTAATAAAGGTAGGCTTACACCTGTTACTAGCAAGCCCAGCATAGCAAAAAAGTTTTTATCGCCAGCGTTTCCTCCTAAGATTAAGGGCCAAATGAGATCCCCGGCACCGAAAAACATGGAAAATAATGCTAACCCTGCTGCCATTACACTGGATGACTTTTTAAGAGACATGTTTTTCTCCATTCAAATAATAAGCAAAGCTATAAATAATACAATTAAACTCTTCAAAAAGGCAATAAACTTTTTCAAAAGGCGCGTGCGCTAAAAGCCTTAGAGATTCAAAAGGATAAGATGAACTAAAAAAGAAAAAAATCGATGAGTTAAAGAGGAAAATAGTGAACAACACTCCCTTCCTTGTTTTTTTCTTCAAGCAGTCCTTTAAGAGCTTTAGAAAAAATGCCTAAAAAAACTTTAGCTAATTAATTATCTGTTCAATATCAGGCCTCAAAGAGAGGCTTAGCAGACTAATTATATAGAAAACGCTATTCTATGTCAATTAACAATAATGGCAGCAAAATATAAAGAATAAGCTAGTTATACCTGTTAAAAATACTTCATTTGCTTCTTATGATTCTATGCTTTACACTATTCGTTTAACTGCCTCTGGGACCTCTATTTATATGAGAAAAAATGCCGCAATAGGTGTGATTTTTAATTCCAATAAATCTCAAGTTTTGCTAGTCAAACGTCAAGATATTCCTCTTTGGGTCCTACCTGGTGGGGCGTCGAGGATAATGAAAACTCTTGCCAAGCTGTTATTAGAGAAGTGCTAGAAGAAACGGGTCTCACCGTAAAAGTCCTAAGGAAAGTAGCCGAATATACTCCTATCAATAAACTTTCGCGCTTTACTGAAATTTATGAATGTTCCCCTTTAAAGGGAGAACTACAAAAAGGCGCCGAAACAAGAGAGATTGATTTTTTCCCCCTTCAACAACTTCCTAGCCACTTTTTTTTCTTACATAAAGAATGGCTTCAAGATGCACTTAGAAACGAGTCTCACGTTATTTATCGATCATTAAATCATGTAACCTATATAAATCTAATAAAATATTTTTTTAAGCATCCCACATGGGTTTTACGCTTTTTAATGACTTTGATGAAAAACAAGGAATAAGCTGCCTAAAATCTGCTTTCAAGCCAAACCATCATTTGCGTACCTTTTAAATAATCCTCCTCAATAAAAACTCACGAGAAAAAAATTTAAGCAGAACCCGGAAGAGCAAATAAAAAGCGCCCCCCTTATCTTTCTTATCCTTTAGGAAAAGGTGTGGCACTTTCCTAAAGGATAAGAAACTTGAAAAGGGCAGAAAAGCAGATTTAAATTTTTCTAGGGCTGGAAGTTTAGAACATTCATATTCATTATTTCCAGACTCATCCACTCTCTTTAATATCTGCCTAGACCAAGCTTTTAAAAAAATAAGCTCTTATCTTTAATGGGTATGCTCATGCTCAGCTGAAGAATGCTCATGCTGCTTATCCGAAGGAGGATTTCCCGCAGAGGAATGCTTATCATTTAGTTCCCGCTGATCTTTAAGTTGAAAATCTCTCTCTCGTTTTCTGCGCTTAATGAGATCAATCTGGCATTCATAATTAATCACGTGAAACATCTGTTTAAAATTTTCCCACTCGTCAGCAAAGGCTTCTATCATCTTTATATTTACGTTCTGCTTAATGGCCGTAAGCTCAAATAGCATTTTATGAGCACTTATTAAACGTTTAGGAGTGTCAGCTTCAGCCGGCTTTATCTTTTGCTGAAGAAAGTATTCCGTAATAAGATTGGCAATTTCATCTGAAGCTGAATCTTTAAGTTTTACCCATCGGATGAAGTTATTGCGTTCAAAGGGAGTAGAAAACTTACTATTATTAAGCTCGGTGATCCCTTTATACATAGTTTCGATGTATTGATCGATTTGGTTGAACACCAGCTCATCATGATAGATTCCACAAGGCATTTGACAGTGGGCCATTAAAGATCCTGTATGGCAGAGTAAGACTATTATCCCCTGGACCAGAATAGTTTTTTTCATCGATTCTCCTTTTTTTAATCATCCCTTAAGTGTTGTTGTTTTAAACGAA
Source organism: Neochlamydia sp. TUME1 (assembly GCF_000813645.1). Classification (NCBI taxonomy): domain Bacteria; kingdom Pseudomonadati; phylum Chlamydiota; class Chlamydiia; order Parachlamydiales; family Parachlamydiaceae; genus Neochlamydia; species Neochlamydia sp. TUME1. The sequence goes on from NZ_JRXI01000136.1 coordinate 39,086, forward strand.
AACTTAAGAAAAATTTATGGGTTTTAGCAAAGTAATAAGCAGGATAGGCTTTTATCTCATCTAAAAATATTTGACAAGAGCTTGCTTACTTTAATAATTTAGAAAATGCTAGAAAAACATAGCATTTGCTTTGTTAACGATAAAAAAATTATAAAGCTTAAAGGGCATGTCTAAAGCCTAATTTCTGTAATAAATAAAGAAAATAGAAAGAGATAAAAAAACCTTATCAATAGACAAAAAAGCTGGCTGCAGGGCGGCAGTAAAAGCCTATCCTGCTTCCACTTAAATAGCGATTTATTCAGTTAAATCTTCTTTAAGATTTACCACTTTTATTTTTAGGCATTTTTTCTTAGAAATGAAAGCTAGGCTCTCCTCTATAGAAAAAAATTAAAGGGCCTTTAAAAAAGTTTTAGTAAATATATTTGCTACTTAGAATGAGTTATAAAAGCTCTGCGATTAGGTAAAAAATGGCCTAAGGGTTGAATTTTAATCTGAAAGAGTTAGGCTTAGCTTAAGCCAAATAGATTCTAAAAAACAAAGAAGACTTTCATCTAAAATTTTGCCCTTGAAAAATCCAATAAGAAGATCATTCTTTCGCTTTTTCTTATCAAATAAGAAACAGGTGTTAGTCCATCAATCTAGATATTTTTCATGCTCCCTCAGATTGATAAGCTTCCAGATGGTTAACTTGTGTTAAAACGCTGGATAGAAAAACAGTAAAAGAATATAAATTTGATGTATGCAGCTCTTTCTTCTTAAAATTAATCGATACGTAGAACAGTTTTTTTTTCAAGCTTGGTGGGTCATTCTGTTTGGCCTTTTTATCTATATGCTATTGGAACAGGGTATGAAAGTACGAGATAAAGAGTATGCTACCCTTCAAGAGCATTACCAAGAGCTAGAAAAACAAAAGAAAGAAGCGTATGCTTTGCAAGAAAAGCTTTTAATTGAAATTAATAGCCAAAGCGATCCGGCGTGGGTCGAGCAAGTTCTTATGAAAGGTTTAGGTCTTGTGCCCGAGGGACAAATTAAAGTCTTTTTTGATAAATCGATGGCAAGCAAGCCATGATAAGTAGTTTAATTTTAATTGTAGTTATCTTATTGCTCACACTTGCTTCTGGTTGGTGCTCTGCTTCTGAAGCAGCGCTTTTTTCTCTTTCTTCTACAAGAATTAAAAGCTTTAAAAACAGTGAAGATTCACGCGAACGCTTGATCTCTAGACTGCTTGCGCAGCCACGTGAATTGCTAATTACCGTTTTTCTTCTTAATACGATCGTCAATATTCTCCTGCAAAACGTTATCTCAAATGCTTTTACAAACGCAGGTGGGTGGCTAATGGCCGTAGGCTTACCTTTTGTACTTTTATTAGTTTTTGGCGAGATTGTGCCCAAATACCTGGGGATACAAAACAATGTTAAACTTTCTAAGCATACCGCACCCGCTTTAGCTTCTCTACAACGCCTGCTATACCCGATCAAAACATTTATCATCTACATTCTCTCTCCCATTTCGCGTGTATTTTTTTTCTTTCTAAAAAAAGATGCCGTTATATCGCGCGAAGAACTTCATCACGTGCTAAAAAAATCTGAAGAAGCTGGGATTCTTAACCATGAGGAACGAGAATTAATTGGAGGATATTTAAATCTTCAGGATACGAATGTAAGAGAAATCATGCGTCCGCGCCAAGAAATCCTATTTTATAATAAAGAAGATCCTTTAACAAAATTAATTCATCTTTTCGTGGATAAGCAATGCACTCGTCTCCCCGTCTGTGAAAACGGCATTGAAAATGTTTTGGGGATCATTGATGCTAAACAATATTTTCTCCATCGGCAAGCCATCCATACCTCCCAAGATTTAAAAAATTTCTTATGGCGCCCCTATTATATTCCAGAGACCACTCCTTCGCGTACCTTATTAAGGCGATTCGAGGAAAGTGGCCAAGAAATAGCTCTGGTGGTAGATGAATATGGCTCTATTTCTGGCTTAGTTACCTATGAAGATATCGTCGAAGTAGTCGTAGGGAAAATTAAAGATTTACGCGATCAAAAAGTTATTTTTACCCAAGCAGGAAAAGACGAGATTATTGCAAGTGGGAAAATGGAATTGGATGAATTTAATAACTATTTTGAAACGGATTTGAAAAGTGAAAGTATGGTTACCTTAGGGGGATGGTTAACGGAACAACTGGGAGATATCCCTAAAAGTGGCACTAAATTTGAAAACAACACCTTTCTCTTTCAAGTTTTATCGGCTGATCCAAATAGGATAAGAAGAATATACGTTCGAAGGCTTAAAAGCAGGTAGCATTAAATGAATCTTTCGGCAGGCTGGTGGCTATTTTTTAATATTTTTTCTATTTTCGTTTTAGCTTTTTTCTCTATGGCAGAAATGGCTTGTGTCTCTTTTAATAAGATAAGACTGCAATATTACTATAGCAAAGGTCATACACGAGCAATTTGGCTTAACGATCTTCTTCATAACCCTTCGCGATTATTTGGGACTACCTTAATTATCGTTAATTTAGCCATGGTGATTGGATCGGAATGTGCTCGAGTTTTTCATCAAAGTATAGGCCTTGATCCTGATCTTGCCCCTTTATCGCAGGTTATCCTAGTCGTAATTTTCGGCGAGTTAGCTCCTATCTTGGCGGCTAGGCGCTATCCTGAGCATATTGCCATGATGGGAGTACCAATTGTTTATTTTACTGCCAAATTGATGACCCCCATTTTATGGGTGATTAGCGGACTTTCAAAATTAGCCAATTATTTAATTGGAGGACGAGAATCTAATGCCAACTTCTATCTTAGTCAAAAAGAGCTTCAGAAGCTTTTAGAAGAGCAAGATGACATTAAACTCCACAGCTCTGAAAACAAGGAATTTGAAACGATTACTGCCAATATCTTTAAGATGAATAATAAGGAAGCACGCCAGCTCATGATCCCTATTGGCCAAATTCCTACCATAGGTGCTACTGCTACGATCTTAGATGCTAAACGTTTAATGGCTAAGACAAAAGAGCGTTTCTTAACCGTTCACCTCGGGGAAATGCATCATATTATAGGAATAGCTTTCCCGCGGCTATTGATTCGCGCTGCCGATAATAAACGGCTGCGTGACTATTGCCTTCCTCCTTGGTTTATCACCCAAAATACTAACATCATGCAAATCCTCAAACAATTTAAAAGCAATAATCAAAGTGTAGCCGTTGTCTTAGATGTCAATGGACAAGCCTCCGGCATCCTTAGCCTTGATTGCATTATGCAAGCCATCTTCGGCCCTCACCATCACCCTATCCACAAGCAAGACGCTTTACCTAATCAATTAATCATTGACAGAACCCTGCCAGGTGATATGACGATTGAAGAGTTTTATAAACAATTTGATGTAAAGCTAGCTGATGAGAAAAAATTAAAACTATCTGAACTAGTCCTTTCGAAGCTAGGGCACATGCCTGAGGAGGGAGAATCGATTTATATCGAGCCCTTCGTTATTACAGTCAACGAAGCGACTTTACTAGAAATCAAAAGCGTGATGATTACCACTCTTCAAATCTGAAAACTAGAAAAAGCATAAAAATTTTCCTCTCTTGAAATTAAATGTATTATTTTATCAATTTTCTTTCACCTCTTTAGGCTAGTTTCTTAAGATGTTAACTTTCCAATCTCTTTTATAGCTTCTATAATATGCTAAAAGGCTTAAAAGGAAATATTATTGACGGTTATAGGCTATCCATCTGAAAACTTAGCTCAAAGGCTAGGGAAGATAGATTCTCGTTTATTTACCAAAACAAATTAAAAAAATAAACCAAAGATAATCCCCTCTTCATAATGCCGTCTAAAGAGGATTGCCCTCAATATTAAGTATTACCTCTGGAAGGTGAGGGATAACGGTTAGCTGGTTATTGCTTAAGTCAAGTGCCATCCAAGAAAACTCCCCGATGGATGCAGGAATAGTCGTTAGCTGGTTGTTACTTAAGTCTAGGCTCGTCAGCTGGGAAAGTTGCCCTATCTCGGCAGGAATAATAGTTAGCTGGTTATTACTTAAGTCAAGCGATTGCAGCTGAGAGAGTTGACCTATCTCTGCAGGAATAATGGTTAGCTGGTTATCTCCTAAGTGAAGCATATGCAGATGAGAAAGCTGACCTATCTCTGCAGGAATAATGGTTAACTGGTTAAAGCCTAAAGCAAGCCCTTGCAGCTTAGTAAGCTGCCCTATCTCAGCAGGAATAGCGGTTAGCTGGTTATCGCCTAAGTTAAGCACTTCTAGCTTAGTAAGCTGCCCTATCTCAGCAGGAATAGCGGTTAGCTGGTTGTTATGTAACCAAAGCGATTGCAGCTGAGAAAGCTGACCTATTTCTGGAGAAAGAGTAGTTAACTGATTATTACTTAAGTTAAGCCATTCCAATTGAGAAAGCTGCCAAATCTCTGGCGGTAAAATGGTCAAATCTAACTCATCATCTAAGTCCAGTTTGATAATGTTTTTACCTTGCTCTTCTATCCACTGCGTTAACAGTTCTCCTTTTTTCTTTAAAGGTAAAGCTTTAATCTGTGTTTGATTTAAGTACTCTGTCCCTCCAGGTAGCTTTTGCCAGATTAAGAGGCGGTTAATATTTAGTAGATAGGAGGAATAATTAGAAAGAGTGAAGGCCTTGCTTTCCTTAGCATTTCCAACAAATTCTAAAGGAGAAAGAGAAGCGGCTAAGGTAAAAAGCTTTTGAAAGATGTAGGGTACTTTCGCTTCAATAGAAAGAGTAGACTCAATTTCGTAAATTTTATCTAAAATGCCAGCTTGTGCTATGAAATCCCCTCTTCCCTCAGGAAAATGAACCTGCATAATAGCGTTGTAAAGCGAGGCCATGGAAATAGGAGTAGTAGATGGAGGAGCAAAAGGCTGAATCCCTTTAGAAGAGATAGGAGAAGAAGAAATAGAAGACTGAGGAGCGACTGGGACAAGAGAGAAAGAGTCTGAGTGAATTTGGCGCAGTTTTTCAGCCACAAACTGCCTAACCTTTTTATTTTCTCCTAGTAATTTTTCAGTCCATTTATAGCTTACTTTTTCTTTCTCATTTAACTCTTCACTCTCCTGGTTCATCAGCTCTTCGACTTGATTCTCTAATATCTTCTTTAATATAGAGTTTTCTTGAATAGAAGGCTCTTCTAACAGATTGAATATAAGTTCAGTATAGCGTTCTTTAGAAGACTCTGTAGAAGATAGGCTTTTTTCTTTAACTTTATCTTTACTATGAAAAGAAGGCGGAAAAGGAGGGAGCGGCTGTGAAGGTAAAGATGCTTCTGAGGAACGTTTAAGGCAAAATTCAAGATAGGCTTGGGCTTTTTCATACGTAGGAGTTAATTGCAAAGCTTGCAGTAAAGCTTCTATAGCAGTTGCATGCTCTCCTTTTTCAGCAAGTTCTTTACCACGTAAGAAATGTCCTACAGCTTCTTCACTAGGCTCATGCTTAATTTCTTCTAAGGGATGAGATTCAGCCGTTTCAGCTAGGTGCCTCACCGTGTAGTTAGGCGCATGCCTTTCAATAAGCCTTCTATCTAGAGGACAAAGTTTATTGCGCGCCAAGCATTGGATGACGGTATCTTCGTTAAAGGTATGACCACAAGGAAACAAAGTAACTGCTCGAGTCATCAACTCTCCTGAAACCGCATCTTCTATATTCTCTGAAACTGTAGTGCGGAAAGTTACCTGAGTGCTAGAAGTTGAAGATGAAGGGATCATAATAAGCTCCTTAAAGTTTTGAGGGTAAGCTATAACTTTAGGTGCAGATGTAAACTGTCTTTTTAAGGATCTACCTTACCTTTTTGTCAGGAACTTACTCTTTTTCCTCTTTATTAATCAATTTTTATTTTAAGAGAAAAGAAAGAAAAACCTTGTTGGTATTATATAAAAGGTTTAGCTGTTTCCCTTATTCTTCTATTAATTATCTTCTCATCCCTTTAGATTAGCCTCTCAAAGTTTTTGATCTCAAACCTTTCATTTTATAGCCTGCATAACATGCTAAAAGGCTTGAAAGGAAAAGTTTTTGCTAATTATAGGCTACCTATCTGAAACCTTGGCCCAAAGGCTAGGAAAGATAGATTCCCGTTTATTCACCAAAGCAAACAAGCGTACAAAAGATAGGATTGCCTTCATAACGCCATCTAAAGGGGATTACCATCAATCTTGAGTGATCTTAGCTTAGGAAGATGAGGAATAACGGTTAGCCGGTTGCTGCTTAAGTCAAGCGTTTGCAGCTGAGAAAGCTGCCCTATCTCTGTAGGCAGAGTGGCTAGCTGATTATTACTTAAGTCAAGCGTTTGTAGCTGAGAAAGCTGCCCTATCTCTGTAGGCAGAGTGGCTAGCTGATTATTACTTAAGTCAAGAGTTTTCAGCTGCGATAGCTGCCATATCTCTGCAGGAAGAGCAGTTAACTGGTTGTTATGTAAGTAAAGCTCTCTCAGCTGAGAAAGTTGCCCAATGGCTGCAGCTGCAGGAACAGCGGTTAGCAGGTTGCTATCTAACCTAAACATTTGCAGCCGAGAAAGCTGCCCGATTTCCGCAGGAAGAGCAGTTAACTGGTTGTTATGTAAGTGAAGCTCTCTCAGCTGAGAAAGCTGCTCAATGGCTGCAGGAACAGCGGTTAGCAGGTTACTATCTAACCTAAACATTTGCAGCCGAGAAAGCTGCCCGATTTCCGCAGGAAGAGCAGCTAACTGGTTGTCATTTAAGCAAAGCACTTGCAGCTGAAAAAGCTGCCCGATAGATGTAGGAATAGCCGTTAACTGGTTGCCGTCTAAGGCAAGGCATCTCAGCTTAGAAAGCTGCCCCACCTCAGTAGGAATAGCAGTTAGCTGGTTGCGATTTAACCAAAGCTCTTGCAGCTGAGAAAGCTGCCCTATCTCAGCGGGAAGAGCGGTTAGCTGGTTGATGCTTAAGTCAAGCGTTTGTAGCTGAGAAAGCTGCCCTATCTCTGCAGGAATAGCATTTAACTGGTTGTTATGTAAGTAAAGCGTTTGCAGCTGAGAAAACTGTCCTATCCCAGCAGGAATAACGGTTAACTTGTTGAAGTTTAAGTAAAGCGTTTGCAGCTGAGAAAGGTGTCCAATCTCCGCAGGAATAGAGGTTAGCTGATTATTGTCTAACCAAAGCATTCGCAGCTTAGTAAGCTGCCGCAGGAATGCAGGAAGAGAGGTTAGCTGGTTGCCATATAAAGAAAGCGCTTGCAGCTTAGTAAGCTGCCCTATTTCTGGCGGTAAAGACGTCAAGCCTGACATAGATAAGTTTAGATTGGCGATATTTTTACCATGCTCTTCTATCCACTGCGCTAACAGCTCTCCTTTTTTCTTTAAAGGTAGAGCTTTAATATGCGCTTGGTTTAAATACTGTATTCCTCCGGGTAACTTTTGCCAGAGTAAGAGACGGTTAATATTCAGCAGATAGGAGGAATAATTAGAAAGGGTCAAGACCTTGCTTTCTTTAGGATTTTCTTCAAATTCTGTAGGAGAAAGAGAAACGGCTAAGGTAAAGAGCTTTTGAAAGATATAAGGCACTTTTTTTTCCATAGAAAGAGTAGGCTCAATTCCATAAATCTTATCTAAAATACCAGCTTGTGTTATGGAATCGCCGTTTCCCTCAGGAAAATGAACTTGGAGGATGGCGTTGTAAAGCGAGACTATGGAAATAGGATTGATGGATGGAGAAGAGAGAGCTTGAATTTTAGTAGCCGAGGTCGTAGATGAAGAGAAGATAGAAATAGAAGGTTGAGGAGCAATTGTGGCAAGAGAGGAAGAGGTTGGGTGGATTTGGCGCAGTTTTTCAACGGCAAATTGGCTAACCTTTTTATTGTCTCCTAATAATTTTTCCGCCCATTTATAGCTTGTCTTTTCTTGCTCGGTCAGCTCTTCACTTTCCTGATTTATCAATTCTTCCACTTGATTTTCTAGTATTCTCTTTAAAATAGAGTGTTCTTGAATGGAGGGTTCTCCTAAAAGATTGAGTAAGAGTTCTGTATAGCGCTCTTTTGAAGAAAGACTTTTTTCTTGGCCTTTATCTTTATCCTGAAAAGAAAGAGGGAGTGGTTGTGAAGATGAAGAAGCTTCTGAAGAGCGCTTAAGGCAAAATTCAAGATAGGCTTGGGCCTTTTCATAAGTAGGAGCTAATTGCAAAGCTTGGAGTAAAGCTTCTATAGCAGTGGCATGCTCTCCTTGTTCAGCAAGTTCTTTACCTCGTAAGAAATGTCCTACAGCTTCTTGGCTAGGCTCATGCTTAGATTCTTCTAATGGATGAGATTCAGCTGTTTCGGCCAGGTGCCTCACCGTGTAATTGGGTGCATGCCTTTCAATAAGCCTTCTATCTAGAGGACAAAGCTTATTGCGCGCTAAGCATTGGATGACGGTATCTTCGTTAAAGGTATGACCACAAGGAAACAAAGTAACTGCCCGAGTCATCAGCTCACCTGAAACCGCATCTTCTATATTCTCTGAGACTGTAGTGCGGAAAGTTACCTGGTTGCTAGAAGTAGAAGGTGAAGGAATCATAATAAGCTCCTTAAATTTTTAGGATAAGTGATTGCCTTAAGTGCTGGTGTAACCTGCTCCTTAAGGTCGTGTCTTACCTTTTTTCCATTAACTTATTCTTTTTCTTTTTTTCTAAGCAATTCTTATTATAAGAGATCAAAAAATTTATGTTTCATAAGAGCTTGGGCGGTTGTTCATACCTCTTATATTTTTTTATACTTTCTATAAAGAAAGACATGGAGAAAAATTTCTTAGGAAGTAAGATATAACTGTGATTTCTCACCACATTTCTGAATAATAGAATTTTTGGTAAGGAGGCCCTAAGCATCTAAGGATAATTCTATGGCGTTCTTTCAGATTGGTAATTTGCAATCTTTTATGATCAATAAAGACCATATGTAGGCCTAGGAAACAGAAAAACACCCAGCGTATTGTTGGCTTTTGCGTAGGTTTTTTAAGTTGATTTAAGAAGTTTTCACCATTTTCTCGCAATTTTTCTCGAATTTCATATTCAAGCGTAGAATAGACCAAAAGGCACAAAGTCATTACCATTAAAAGAGCTTCTATCCTTTCTGGCTTTTTTAGAAAGAAAGAAGAGACCAGGAAATCAGGACTTTTCAAAAACCTAAACCCTCTTTCTACACTTTGCTGTGCTTTATATGTTTTTAACACTTCCTGAGCAGGAAAAGCGGTCATATCCATGTCATTAGTCGCTAAGATGATGAAAAATCCTTTAATTTTTTCTAACTCTGCCTTGTTAAGCAAAGAGCAAGCTACTGTTCCTTCTAGGCGATAGCTAAGTATAGAAGGTGCTTGCCCAGATTTGGGTCGACCAGATTTAGCATGCTTTTGAGTTGCTATAATTTGAGGTTCTATAATCTGTATATATTTAAGTTTTTTTACAAACTTATCTAATTGGCGCTTAGCATCGTTTGGGCATGAAAACTCTTGCTGCATGAGCTTAATAAAGACTTTGGTTTCTTTTTCACTGCCCTTAAGATAATGCTTGGCTACAGTATGGCATTCTCTTTGATAGGCCGCTTGGCTAAAGATGGCTACCCATCTTTGTTCAACACCGGCATAGCAAGAGGTACTTTCAAAAGCTCGATAGCCTTCTGCTATCTCTATCGTCTTGTCGTAAGGTACTTCAAACATAAGTTCTTTAGCCTCTTTGATTTGCATGGGCACACGCGTGACAAATAAGCTTTGTTCTTCTTTAAAAGCTTGTAAGGTGGCTGACGTATAAAGAGCACTATCTCCTACTATATAACGATTCTCTACGGCTTGCCGAAAGCTTTTAAGATGTTCGGCAACAATTTGTGTAAAGGCTGTTTTATCGCTGCTATTGCCATCGGCCACTTGCATGTATAAAGGGATATTGCCTTCATTGGAAGTGATGAGTTGCAAAACGGCTTGATTTAAATCAGGCCTGTGGTCTCTACTGTAGCCTTGCACTAGACGAATGCATGCTTCTCCTTGTTCTAATAGGCTCTCATAGTTGCCAACTACATGAAAACTTGTTGCATCTAACTGTAAACTTTTTACTTGGATACCAAGCACTTTGATCGTATGCAAAGCTATTTTAGTAAAAAGCTCGGTCACTCCCAATTCAAATAGCTTATCCAGCGCTCTCCCTAAGACATTATCATCAATTTGCTCGGGAATGACTGGTGTACCTAGCAAATGATCGATGGGTTTGTCTTCAAAGTATTCAGAATACATGTGAAGCGTCCGACTTACAAATCCCAATCCATTTAAGATCATGCATTTAATAGCTTGCCCATAGGTTAGATGCTTATTTTTCGCCTGATCACCTACTGTTTGATCAATAAGGTCAACTAACCCTATCTCCTCACACATTCCAGCTATCAACCCTAAATGATCGACGTTTTGCGTATCTATTTGCATAGCTTTTAGTCGTTTAGCTTAAACCCTTAAAGAAAACATCTTACTCGATTAGTCTTCAAAATTCCTAATTATTTTTTTTGCTGAGGAATGTAAGATATAAATTTATCTTGAAAAAAGAAACTTCTTGTTTCTCAGTAAAGGAAAACAAAGGTATTCTTGGATGGCCACGGAAATTTAAGTGAAATAAAACAAAAATTTAATGCAAAGAGAAAGTTTAAGCTTTCTAGGATGTCCAAAATATTTTAAAGCGCTCTAAGAGCTAAAGAGAAATTTTTATAAGGCAGGGCCCCTGGCAACATTTTATACGCTATAAAAAACTATTAATCGACCTCTTCTAGAAAGAACTTCAGCAATTTTTTCCATGTATGTCTGGCTTATTTGCAAGCCTCTATTCTTAAAGATAGCTTATAAAGCCTTTAGTTTGGCTACCAAATTCACAATTATATTAATTGCACGATCTATTTCTTCTTGAGTGACATACCGGCTTAAAGAAAAGCGAATCGACTCTCTTACTCTTTTTAAAGGAATCCCCATGTTAAGAAGAATACGTGAAGGCTCCATGGCTCCTGAGGCACAGGCAGATCCGTGGCTAGCAGCTATTCCTGCCATATCTAAAGCCGCTAACAATGTTTCTCCATCTATCCCGTCAAAAGCTAGGTTGACCGTATTGCAAACTCTGTCTCCCTCTCCATTCACGTGCACTGCCTCGCCTAAATGCCTTTTTAAAGACTCTTCGAAATAGATCCTTAACTTTAACATCTTTTCAGAAGCTTCCGGTAAAGTTTGGGCCAGTATTTGTATGGCTGCAGCCATTCCAGCAATATCGGCCAGATTTTCAGTCCCTCCGCGACGGTTATATTCTTGCAGCCCTCCGTGCAATAAGGGAAGTAATTTTTGGGAAGATTTTAGATAAATAAATCCACAGCCTTTAGGAGCATGAATTTTGTGTCCACTGAAAGACATTGCTGACACACCCGCAGGGATTTCCAATGGCTCTTTACCAAGCAAAGCTACGCCATCTACAAAAAAAGGGATATTTGCCTCTTCTGCTATCTTGGCAATAGCTTTGATATCTGTTTTTACTCCTGTTTCATTATTTGCTCCTATTAAAGCAATCAATCGGGTATGGGGACAAATAGCAGCAGCTACAGCTTTTGGCAGAACAGCTCCATGCAAACCTGCCGCAAGAGATGTAACCTCAATTCCTTGATGATGCAATAAATCCATCACGCTATGCACACAGGCATGTTCAACGTTAGAGGTCACTATATGCCCTTGAGTTAACGCACCTAGGATACCACGAATGGCCATATTTGCCCCTTCTGTGCCTCCAGAAGTAAAAACAATCTCTTGAGGACGTACTTTAAGATAGCTAGCAATAGTCTGGCGTGCTTGGCTTAAAACCTGACGGGCTTCACGGCCAAAAGAATGAGGACTAGAAGGATTTCCCGGATAGGTGCGTAAGACTTCGGTCATTACGTGGATGACGTGAGGATCCACACACGTGCTGGCGTTGTTATCTAAATAAATTCTATTCACGCGTTTCATCAATTTTAACAATCACTAAAGTGATATTATCATGCCCACCTTTTTCATTAGCTTTGGCAACTAGAATGCGAGCAGCGACTTCAATATTTTGAACGCTGTTGAGCACGGATTCAATTTCTTTTGTGCTCAGCATATCGGTAAGGCCATCTGAACACATCAGGTAAATGTCATTTTTAGCTACATCGCTAATATGCACAGAAGGCTCCACCGATTTTTCTGTGCCTACCGCTTTAGTGATAATGTTTTTATAAATAAATTTATCTTTACTTCGTTCATTCACTTGACCTAAGTCCACTAATTCCCTTAGCAAAGAATGATCTTTAGTTAATTGTCGAAGACGAGCGTTATGTAAACGATAAATTCTACTGTCCCCTACGTGAGCATAAATAATACCCTGCGGATGGCAGAGTAAGCAGCATAGGGTGGTTCCCATTCCCCGCCACTCCTTTTCAGCTTTACTCAGCTCATAGACAGTATGATTGGCATGTTCGATAGATAGCTGAATAAGGCCATGAGCTTCATCAATTGAGAGCGAAGGGCCTGCGATAGCAAGTGTTTGTTGCAAGTGCTCACAAAGAGCCTTAGCTGCCTCACGAGCAGCTACTTCCCCTGCACGATGCCCCCCCATTCCATCTGTTAAAACTACAAAGTCCAACTCATGCACATGCGTCCAAAAATCTTCATTATTTGAGCGTACAAGGCCTTTGTCTGAGATACCGTAAACAGAGACCTTATAATACTTTAGGTTCATAAACATAGAATTTTTGAGGAAAGGCCTTACTAATCAGCTGCAGTTTAATGAAGAAATCATAATCCATTACAGAATTTTTTACTAGATGGGAGTAGAGAGAAAGAAAACAAGCCAAATTTGTGAGTCTTACCCTCTATCAAAATTGCTTAGGCGCTTGATAGAGGGTAAGTTTTATAACGAGTTAGTAGCTAACTTTTATTAGGATCGGTTACCCTTCCCATAAAGAGGATAGTACCTGTCTTTTTCTCATAAATCATATAAATAAAAGGATGGTCTACTTGAAAAATTACAGGAGCTTTCGGCTCCAAAATTGAAGTAACATTCATGCTAATGGAGGTAGCTGCTGCTACTTCGCTACCATTCTCATCCATAGATAGATAGACTTTATGTAAAACATTTCCAATCTTTAACCCTTTAAATTCACTTATCTTTGAAAAATTAGCTTGCTCACTAAAAGGCGTGTGCATCCCCATCTTTTCTAAGATATCTTTTAGATTGCTAGATTGGAGAACTTTAAATTTAGGAATCGTTATAAGGACCTTAGTATTTTCTAAATTTTTTCTCCATTCCTCTAGCTTTCTTACCGTTAACCCTTTTTCTACTTCCCTCAAGGCCTCTTTTTGATGAGGTAAAATAATCATCATAGAAAATTCAGGGCCTTCTTTTCGCGAAAGAATGTAAGGAAGTTCTACAACGGTTGCTTCCGGGGTATCTAAATAAGGAAGATAAGCTGTTTGAGTCATGGATAAAGCTGTCTGAACGACTCCATCCTCTGTAAAGAAAGGTTGTTGAGTAGTTAAATGGGGATCAAAGGGGTTCTTCCATTTTGCTTTCAAATAGAGAGCACTCACTAGAACCATGCGGGTTGATGAATCTATGGCTTGGGAATGCAAAATGTCAATGATCTTGCCAAAGGTATGATGCTTAACCCAAGCATTAATGGTAGCCCGTGCAGTTTCAGGTTGTCCTTTAAAGTCGATGACTCTAAATGTGCCATTAAAATATTTTTTCATATTTTCTTTGTAAGAAGGTAGTAACGGGAAATTGGTTTGAATCCACAAAGAATTAGCTACTCTGACGCGTATTTCATCAGAAGCACTGCTTGGATAAAAAGTAAAAAAATGGTTTAGCTCTGCTAAACCTTTTCCCAATTTATCAACAGAGGGAGGATAGTGAAGAGCAGCGGAGATTTCTTTATGGGTATTTTCATCAGCCCCGGTATAAGCCATGGCAAAAGAAGAAAAAATACTGTAGGGGGAAAAGCAAAGGTTATTCGTGGAGGGCAGCTGATTGTACATATCAACAGCAAACGCATTGGCCCCTTGAGAGACTAAAAGCCTTTCATTCAGCTCATCATGAGAGGTTTTTTCTTCCTCCGATTGTATAGGTAGGGAGAATAGACTTATCCATCCTAATACCACTAATTTAAACCAAGTTTTTGTAAAGATGTGCTTCATTAAACCCCTCTTTTTGTATAAAAAATTAGCATAATATTAACCGCATTGAAAATAGCATGTAAGCTAACAGATGCCCAAATAGATTGCTGCCGCTCGTAGATGAATCCTAGAAAGCAAGACAAGACAAAAAGCGAAGTGATTAATTCAACATTTCCCCAGCCCTGCAGGGAAGAAAAATGAAGGAGGGCAAAGATTAAGGAAGTCAATCCAATCGCTTGCTTGGAGGTCATATATTTTTTTAATCCATTTTGTAAAAAACCTCTAAAAAGCAATTCTTCGATGATAGGGACGATAAATATAATGCATACACTTAAAGTCATTAGCAGAGGTAGAGAAGAGGTTGCCATCCTAATCTGCTGCACAGCTACTTGCTCGATTTCAACATTTTGGTAGGTGAGCATTAACAAAAGAGCAATAAATTGACCTGTTGCGATGACTAAAGGATAACTTAACACCCCACTTAGGCAAGCAATAAAAAAATCTTGTAGTTTATAAAGGCTGCCCTTTGAAGCACATGCTCCTAGAATTATCTCTTGGTTTCCTTTAGATAAAGAAAAGTAATAAACACCTATTCCTATGCCTGTTACAAAAATAGCGTAGATGGTGTACCACCCTTGTATTTCTGGAGTAAGAGATGAAGGAGAAAAGGGCTCTTCGTGGGGATAAAAAAAAGTCCACAACTTAAAAGAGGCGGGAACGAGTAGAATTTGCAAAAGAAAAAAAATAGCAAAAGGACAACTCCATACCTTTACAGCTAGCGCTTGCTTGGATTCAGGCAATCTTCTACTGGAGCTAAAATAATCATTTTTCCAGGCCACTAACAAAAATATTATAAATATAAAGCTTGCGCTAGTGAAAATCTGTAACCGCTCAATCATCAATGCTTGCATGTTTTCCATTGCTTAAACTTAAGTTTATAAATTAAAAAGAGCAAGGCTTGCTTGATCCTCCCTCTCTCCTTTTTCATCTACAGAACGTGTAAGGCTACATTTTCTAAGCGTGTGATAAGATCTCTTACTAAACGCTCGCTTAATTTTTTGAAATAATACTTTTCTTTATCACTATCGCAGGCTGTAGGAGGGAGCAAAAGCTGCTCTGTCATAATCTCTTGTAGGACTACTGTCGGTTGCTCTCCACGTAGATCAATCATACGCACCTTTAGCTTCATAGTTAATAGATTTTTATTATGCAGATGAGGGGGCATGCACTTCACTTCTACCTCTCCATACCTATCTTTTCGATATTCTACAAGTTCAGTAGCTACTATTACATCAGCTCCCCCAAAATTTTTCACAAAAGAAAAATCGGGATCAAAAAAGGAAACTTTTTTTATCTTTTCTAATTGTCTTTCAACGCACTCTTGGGGATAAAGATATAAGCTTCCCCTTTCTCTTAATTGATGACGCGTTTGCTTTATAAGATAATCGACACTAGAGGATTTTTCCGTAGCATCAACAGTAGGCAATAATACCACTCGCGGTTTGGCTTTACCATCATCATGCATGGGATAAAAATCTCCATAGCGTGAAGCACAAGAAATAGCAAGTAAACAGATTATTAAAGATAATATAATTTTGTTCATTAATTCCGCCTCAAATAGTACATAAAAATCTGTTATTAATAAGGAAAGGGTTTTATAGTTTTAAATTTTATCAAAAAGATTATTATCTTTCTACAAAAATTTTAACATCAAAGCGCTAGCAGCCAAGCATGAGAAGAATAAATAAAGGAATATATTTTTCCCACCTCATTCTCTAGAATGAAGAAAGGTAAAAAGATAATGACCTTATACGTTACAAGAAAAAAGGTGTTAGAAAGATAGCTTACTTAGAAAGCATACCATCGTTTAACTTTAAGAAGAATTTAATTAAAAAGAGTGCCGGAGATTATCTCAAGGCATAAACATTATCCTTAAGGCTGCTACATTCCTGTCCTGACCTGGTTCGAACTATTTCATTCCACAAGGTCCCCGGCAGCTATAAGGATAGCTTATTCCTCGTTATTTATAAATGCTTTTTTTTCAAAAAGTTGAAAATCTTTTTCTAAATGAGCGAGAGTTTTTCTTAAAGCATGCTCAGCATCTAGACCCTGTTTTTGAGCTACTCCTACCAAGAAAAGAAGATGTTTACCTAATTCATTTTCATTATGGATACAAGAAAGATCACCGGCGGGTAGATCTTTTAAATATCCAAAATTTTTTATTTTTTTAAGAACTTTTTGAGCGCGTGATAAAGCAGGCAAACACTTAGAAATACCATCCAAGACGCTTTTGCGCGTATCTTTACCTTTTTCACGCTTTTTTATTTCTTCCCACTGATGGGAAAGCTCTTGAGATGTATTTATCTTTTTTCCCTCGCCAAAAACATGCGGGTGGCGTCGGATTAATTTCTCATTAAGCTCGTTAAGCACGGCACCAAAAGTAAAACGCTTCTCTTTTTCTGCTATCTTGCACAGAAAAACAGCATTAAAAAAAAGATCCCCTAGCTCTTCTTGAATATGGCTATTGTTGCCTAAATCTATCGCTTCAATGACTTCACAGCTTTCTTCTAAGACTGAAGGTCTTAGCGAATGTAACGTTTGCGCTTGGTCCCAAGGGCATCCTTCAGGCGCTAGCAAACGCTCAATAATTTCTATCAGTTGATTAAATTCTTGCATAGCCACTTTAAGTTTAGATGATTAAATAAATAATCGAGGATTACAGGTTCATGGAGGCCTTATTAAGGAATTTTATCTTTTATCCTTTGGCTCTTTCCTGCTAAAAACAGCTTAAAAGCCAGCCATTCACTAGACAAGATAGGCCAAAACACAATTAAACATTCCTTTAGCTACCCTATAAATAAAATTCCACCTTTAGGTTTATAGCCTTAATAAGCCTCTTCATTTATAAACTAAGGTGATGTAAAAAAACTAGAATAATCCTTCCGCAAGTGATAGGGTAGAAGGTTAAAATTTTAGATAAGGTTATATGGAAAAACAATGCACCGCCACCGCTTATATTTTTGATAATGAAAAAGTCTTACTCATTTTTCACCGGAAATTAAGTAAATGGTTGCCGCCTGGAGGGCATATGTATCCTCACGAAACTCCCCCTATGGCAGCCAAACGAGAGGTTAAAGAAGAAACGGGTCTTGAGGTTGAGATTATTCTTCAAGAAAATATATGGATTGAGCGGTGGAATGCGCATAGTTTTGAACGTCCCTATCTATGCTTATTAGAAGAAATTCCTCCTTTCGGAGATCAACCTGCCCATCAACATGTTGATTTTATTTATATTACCCGCCCCATAGGAGGCGAGATCAAAGAAAATCCTTGCGAGACTAATGGGATACGCTGGTTTACCCTAGAAGAGATAGAAGCTTTAAACCCTGACGAAGAGATTTTTGTGGAAACCCAGCAAACGCTTCGCCATCTTTTCTTAAGAGGCTTTTAAAAAATGTGCCCCTCAAGGAAGTCCTCGAAAAAAGTAATATGCTTTCGAGCAGCCCTTTATATAATCCTATTTCATTCTTATTACCTGCTCGCTTCCACAGAAAGTCCTAGCAAAACTCTCCCTTAAAAAAATAAAAAAATTTATAAAGGGAAGGTAAAGATATCCAAAGAAGGATTCATTCATGCCAGTCAGCCCCGCTATTGGCCGCCCTAGACCTTTCAACGAAATGCATAAAGTTCATATTCTTGTACTCTCTGTCCCACATATAAAGATAAACCCATGAAGCTAAGCACTCATTTTATTGCAAAAATTAGTGTTAAGGATACTTTATTAAGGTGAGAAAGCTAGCAAGCTGGCAGAAGTAAACCTTAAGGGAACTTAAAATCTATAGAGATAGGGCTTTAAGATGGCAAGCTTAAAAAGCTAGAGACCTAGTCCTCACTAAGAGAGAGATAGGCTTCTAGCTTTGTATCAATTCTCATACTTTTTAGCTAAGCTTATCCATTAATTTCTTCTTTTAAAAATCCACCAAAAACAGGCTAACAGCCATTGGCCAATTTTAACAAAAGGGGCCGCTAAAAACTTGAAAAGCTTTGTGACTGATGATTCTTGCTTAACTTCAGCCATTTTCCCTTTATCCTTTACCTTTTGAGCTGTGTCTAATTTTGCTTCTACACTTTCTTCAAGAGCAGCTCTTAAGGGGGAAGCTTGAATAGATGGCCTTACTCCTGCTCTGCCCTTTTGAGAAGTTATGTCAGGTGCTGTAAAAGCCTCTTTTAACGCTCCTTTCTCTCCTTTAATAGTGCTAAGGGCAGAAAGAGGAATGTTAGAGGTAGCTGGCTGAATCCCCTCTTTACCTTTTTTTCTGTTAGTTGCATGCGTTCAAGCAGAGATAAAGGGCCTCTGCCAAAGTTTTTAGCTGCCTTTTGCTCTCCTTCATTTTTTTTAGATGGGTTTAATTTTTCAAACTCCTCTAAGCTTGCAGCTAATGCTTCTGCTAGGGCTTTTTCTTCATCATAGCTTTCAGGGGTAAGATGATTTTCTTCCCGTGTGGGTGCCCTTTCCACACTAGGCTCTTCTCTAGCCCTTTCTTCTTCGGCATCCATTGCTGCTATTACAGCTAATAAGTCTGCTAGGTCTTTTTCTTCTTTTTGATGAATGCCATCTTGCAAGGGAGGAGTAGCTTGCCCTTCGTGTATGTTAGAAGGAGGGAGTAGACTTTGAATAGACAGTTGATGTCGCTCGCCATATAATCGATCAAACTCTCTTTCTTTATCAGCAATCTCTTCCTCAAGCGCTAGAATTTTATAGGCATTTTCATTCAAAGTTTTCTTCACCTCTGAGGCTAGCAGTTGATTGCCTGCAGGCAAATCACTTAGCATTTCAATATTATGAATATTGGCTTGATGAAGGTAGGAAATGTTTTCAGGCTCGAAAATCCCCCAGTCCACCCCGGCGAGAAATTCGCGCATGCTAGCTTGCTCTGCTTTGGAAAGGTTTTTTTTATTGAGATCGTTGAGGGTACGCAAGATTTTAATTATATGCGCTTGATGCTGCCAAAGAAGAGGATTTTCCTCTTTTAAAATGAATGCATCAAGTTTCTCAATCAAAGGCGATAAGTAGATAAAGGAAGGGCCTTCTATATCCTCAAGAATTGCTTGGTTAGCTTTTAATAGGGCAAAACGCTCATTTTTGCTTTGAGCTATTTTCTCTTGTAGCCATGGCTTTTTATAAGCGGGGCTTTTTTTAAAGGCTTTTTCTTCCCCGCTGATAAAAGCTTCCCGCTCGGAATGATTGATTTTATCAAATAATTTTTTTAATCGCTTAGTTGTATCCTGATTTTTATCATCTATTTTAGAAGCTAGATAAGCGACGGCCTGCTCAACTTTTGTCTCTCTATCTGAGCAATTTCTATCGAATAAGCGCTGTATAGCCTCTCGTAAGCGCCCTTCAAGGGTAAGCGTCTTATCAATTTTAAGGCGATTAAAGATTGCAATAGCATTCCTTAGCTTTGCTCGCCCTCCATTAGGTCGAATATCTTTATAAAAGCTATATAAAAGCTCTCTTCCCTTTTCCGCCCCTTTGTCTACATTAAAGCTCATCAAGCCCCTCCTAAAATTATCTATGAATTAATCTGATGAATAGACAATAGCAATCTTTCTTAAAGATTTTATTAAAGCTTAAAATAGCCCTTTTAATTTTTTAACTGCGAATAAAAATGGGCAAACTGCTGAAACAAATATTTTCCTGATAATCCGCGAATACACAATCCCGTAGGACAAGACCTTAATACAGGGCAGCGCCTTTCAAAAGTCCGTCCATAAGGGCACTCCCCTTGTATAGCTTCATGTAGGCTACCTTTAGGCTTATATTTACGAGCAGAAGAAGCTCCAAATACACTAAAAGAAGGTGTCCCCGACATTCCAGCTAGATGTAAAGGCAAGGAATCCATCGCAATGACAGCATCTATCCGACTCATTAAATTTTGTAAAACCGCAAGAGAGACTTTATCCAAAAGGCTTACGTTTGTCAACAGGGCAGCCTGAAGCTTTTGGGCTATGGCTAATTCCTCAGCATTTCCCCATACTAAAATAAGAGAAACTTTCAGGTTGCTAGAAATTTCATATAAAAAGCTTTCTAGGGCTTCATAAGAAAGCCTTTTATTTCTCCAAGCAGAGCCTGCACAGACTAAAATCTTTGGCCCCGGCAGCTCTTTTATCTTGTTCCAAAGAAGATCAAAAACGCCTTTTTGTTCCTCACTTAAATTTAAAATTAATTTTTCTTCTTTCAAGGGAGAATAACATTGAAAATAGTGCTGAGCCAGATATACATTTTCGTCACGCACATTTAACCCCTTGGGAGGATCGAAATGATGATGGGTTACCCACCGGTTAGGCCACTCATGGAGAGATTTAGCTCCAAACCCTATTTTATGAGCACTTCTTGCTAAAAAAAGTAGCAATGGCAGACTTAGTGTTACCTTGCAGGTCAATCACAGCAGCATATTCTTGCTGTTGTAGGGCTGAGCGAAAGCTTAATATACTGCTCCATGTTTTTAAGCTAAAAAGCTTTTTTCGCCAACTTTTTGTATCTATTTCAATGGCGCGTTCAACTAAGGGATGGCTTTTAACAATTTCGGCAAAGCTCTTTTCCACTACCCAATCCACTTTAATCTCCGGAAATTGTTGATGGAGAAAAGTAAGGACCGGAAAGCCATGGATAATATCCCCTAGTGAAGAAGTTTTAACGATCAATATTCTCATAACACCTGCGCCATGGCTTGCTGAAAATCTAAAGGAATAGGAGCCTGAAAGTGCATTTTGCGTAGAAGAGTGGGATGAATAAAGGATAGTTCATAAGCATGTAGAAGACAACGCGGGCTATGATAAGAACAATGAAAGAGCTTCCCATACTGCCGATCCCCCAAAATAGGGTGTCCCATTTCACTCATGTGCACGCGGATTTGGTGAGTGCGGCCTGTGCGCGGGTAGCAGTGCACTAAAGAGGCTTTGGGGCCTTTTTTCTGAACTTTCCACGCTGTAAGGGCATGATGGCCCTCAGCGGAAGGGACAGCTCCCCATAATGACTGTCCTAGATAATCATGAAGTTTACCTAAATAGTTGTTAATATTTCCTGCTTCTTGCCTAGTAATTCCATCAATAAGAGCTAAGTAAACTTTATCGATCTCCTGCTTTTTAAAGGCAGCCACCATTTTTTCGCGAAACACCTTACCTTGAGTGAACATTAACAGTCCGGTCGTATCCCGATCTAGCCGATGTAAAAGCTCCCACCTTACATTATAAGCTTTTAAAGCTTCTGTTAATACTTGACCATCCGAGGCTACCCCTGCAGGCTTATTGTAGACAAGTAATTCTTTATCCTCATAGATAATCTGACTAGGTAAGAATTGGAAAGAAGAAAGAGGTTTTTTCTCTAAAATTCCTGCTGGCAAGGAAACTTTATCTCCTTTAGCAAGAACTGTGGAAGCAAAATGCTCGAGGCGATGATTCACATAACATCCCTTATATTCAATACTGCTCTTAATTTGGCGAGCAGAATAGCTTGAGCCTAGCTTGCCTTTAAGAAAATTGACCAGCTTTTGGCCACTTTCTGCTGTATCCACCATCCATTGCATAATTAAACCTTACAAAAAAGTCAAAAATAGGCTGAAAAATTTACTTTTAGCGTTTTTCTACAACTTCTTAAGTATCCTTTGTTAGAGAGGATTAAAAATGGGTGAATTGCTCTAAAAAACGTA
Organism: Neochlamydia sp. TUME1; assembly: GCF_000813645.1. Classification (NCBI taxonomy): domain Bacteria; kingdom Pseudomonadati; phylum Chlamydiota; class Chlamydiia; order Parachlamydiales; family Parachlamydiaceae; genus Neochlamydia; species Neochlamydia sp. TUME1. The sequence continues at coordinate 60,948 of NZ_JRXI01000136.1, forward strand.
GATCATTTTCTGTAAATAGACGAATATCTTTTACTCCATGTTTTAGTAAGACCATTCTTTCTACGCCTATTCCCCAAGCATATCCAGAATAGACTTCCGGGTCAATTCCTCCATTTTTTAATACTTCAGGATGCACCATTCCAGCCCCTGCAACTTCGAGCCAACCGGAGTGCTTACAGAGCTGGCATCCTTTTCCCTTGCAAGAAAGGCAGGAGATATCTACCTCTAAGCCTGGTTCAACAAAAGGAAAGTAACTTGGGCGATAACGAGTCTCAATTTCTCGTCGAAATAGTTGTTTAAAAAACTCTTGCATGGTAGCTAAAAGATCGGCAAAGGTCACACCTTTATCGATATATAGACCTTCCACCTGATGGAAGAAAACATGAGAACGAGCTGTAATCGTTTCATTGCGATAAGCTTTACCAGGAGTAATGATGCGAATAGGGGGCTGATGAGCCTCCATTACGCGCACTTGCACATTACTGGTATGAGTGCGCAGAAGAACATCAGGAGTGATATAAAAAGTATCTTGCATATCACGTGCTGGATGATCGGAGGAAAAATTAAGGGCTTCAAAGTTGTAATAATCGGTATCAATGTCAGGGCCATATTGTACAGAGAAGCCCATGCCTACTAAAATATCTAGGATACTATCTAAGGCTTGTGTAATTATATGCTTGCGTCCAAGAGGAGGTCGCCTGCCAGGTAAAGTAATGTCGATTTTTTCTTGAGCCAATTGCTGATCTTCTTCTTTAGCTATCAGCTGCTTTTCATGCTCCTCAATTTGATGCAAGACATCTTCTTTAAGTTCATTAATTTCCTTGCCAAAGGCGGGCCGCTGTTCAGGATTAACCTCTTTTAAGAATTTCATCAAATTTTGGATAAAGCCCTTTTTCCCTAAATACTTTATTTTCAAATTTTCTATCTCTGCCGTGGTTTTTACGGCAGCTATATCGGCAGTAAAGTCGCTATGAATGGCTTGAATGGAGCTATGCACAATCTTCCTCAAAAAATAAAATAAAAAAAATAGCAGAGTCACACTCGGCGGCTCTGCTAAAAATGTAGGAAATCAATACCTTGTTATACAAGGGCTTGTTTTGCATGACTCACCACGGCAGCAAAGCCTTGGGGATCACGAATAGCCATATCGGCTAACATTTTTCTATCTAAATCACATCGCGCTTTTTGCAAACCATGAATAAACTTGCTATAAGAAATTCCATGGATTTTCGCAGCGGCTCCAATTCGCATGATCCATAAGCTACGGAACTCGCGTTTTTTCTCTTTGCGATGGCGGTAATTATAGGCCAACGCTTTATTAACCGCATCACTTGTAAGACGCAAGTGGTTTTTTCGATCACCGAAAAACCCTTTAGCTCTCTTAAGTAGTCTTTTTTTGCGACGATGTGAAGCAACAGCATTGGTTACTCTAACCATAGCTTATCTCCACTGTTATTTGTCTAATTCTTTAATTATTAAAATATTAGATCGTTTCATTCATTTTTCTGACTTTTAGCTAGTCAGATCTATATTTTATACGCACATTAATCGTTTGTACGTTTTCAAGTGCGCATCATTAACTAACGCCGGTTTGGATAGCTGGCGTTTACGCTTAGGTGTTTTTTTATTCAAAATATGCCGCTTACCTGGACGCCCTCTTTTGAGCTTACCAGTTGCCGTCAATTTGAATCTGGCCGCAACAGCCTTTTTTGTTTTCATCTTAGGCACGTGAACTTCTCCCTACATATCTTTTCATTTTGCCTATGCGCTTTCTTCTTCCCTGGTAGGCTGGCTCTCATTCGAGAGGCCTTTCGCGCCTTCTTTTTTCTTCTTTCCACCAGGTGCTAATATGACAATGAGCATTCTTCCAAATAGCTTAGAAGGAGACTCTACAGTAGCGATTTCTTCAAGATCTTCGCACACTTTACGAAGAACCTTTTCTCCAATCTCTGGATGAGCCATCTCTCGCCCTCTAAACATGCATGTTAACTTGACTTTATTGCCTTTAGCAATAAAATCTCGAGCATGTCTAATCTTTGTCTCTAGGTCATGGATATCAATATTCGGCTTGACCTTAATTTCTTTTATTTTAACTTGATGTTGAGCTTTCTTGCTCTCTTTTTCCTTTTTCGTTTGATCGTAACGAAACTTGCCGTAGTTGATAATCTTACATACGGGTGGATTAGAACCTGCTGATATTTCTACCAAATCTAATCCATTTTCTTCAGCTCTAGCTAAGGCCTCATGCAAAGGGACTACACCAATTTGCTCACCAGTTTGCGTAATCAAACGAACGCGCGGAGCACGTATTTCTCTGTTAACTTTCAACCGAAATTCCACCCTCGTTATAGAAGCACAAAGATGTCACCTTGCACTTCTTAGTTTTTATTAGACCTCTTTCTTAAAGAGGTAGACTTCATTTAAGCTTTTAATTCGTTTTCTAATTTCAATTGCTCAAGAAATTTATCTAAAACTTCCTCTTGCACGCTTTCTTGCTGATATTTCTTAAATATAACGGTGCGATTTTCCTCTTCTTTATCCCCTATTCTTACAAGATAAGGAATTTTCTCATGGTGAGCGGCCTGAATTTTTAGCGCAGCACTGTGAGTAGAATCATCCATGCTCACACGGAAACCAGCTCTTCTTATCTCCTCAAATACCTGAATAGCATAATCGAGGTTTTTATTCATCTCCGGAATCACGCGTATCTGTTCAGGAGCAAGCCATAAAGGCAGGTTCCCGGCGTAGTGTTCAAGGAGAATAGCTGTTAAACGTTCAATTGAACCTAGTACTGCTTGACCTACCATGACCGGCACATGCATTTTGCCATCTTGCCCCGGATAGGATAAGCCCATCTTATCGGGATGGTACAAATCAATATAAATGCAAGAGCTTTTCCAATCGCGCCCCAGTATATCAGTGAATCGCGCCTCTATAGCAGGACCATAATAATCTTGCGGCTCTTTGTCAATCACATATTTAAAGCCGCTTACATCCAAGGCTCTGACTAAATTAGCTTGAGATTCCTCCCACTTTTTAGGAGTCTTCTTATACTTTGTGCTTTTAGCAATCAGATGCCATTGGATCTCAAATCCCATTATCTTAATAGTTTTATTAATGAATTGCAAGGAAGAAATGAGCACATCTAAAAGTTGCTCAGCAGAACAGAAAATATGAGACTGATCGGCATAAAAGGAACGCGACCTTAACATTCCCCACTGGTGGATCTCTTTCCCTTGATTGTAAAATTCAGCATATTCTGCGTAAGAGAGGGGCAGTTCTTGGTAAGAATGTGGCTTAGATTTGTAAAGAGAAGCATGCAAAGATGCTTTAGTCGCACATAAAGCATAATCTAATCCTTCGGCTTCAAAACGTAAAGTCAAAGGCTCTGTTGAATCGGCAAAAGGCTGCTTTAGCAACGCGGGAGTGGTTACCCATTGACATCCCTGCTGTTGATACTCGGCTTTCAACCAATTTAGCAATATTTCGCGAAGAAGAACTCCTTTAGGGTACCAGGTCCAGCAGCCCGGGCACGTCTCGTCCAGGATAGTAAATAGGTTCATCTGCTTGCCCAGTTGCCGATGATCGCATTGCTTGGCAATCTCTCTTTTCTTCAGAAATTGCTTAAGGCTATAGCTTTCAGGAAATACGGCCCCCTGGATGCGTGTTAATGAAAGATTAGGCCTACCAGTCAAGGAAACTTTAAAAGAACTTATCTCTAATAATTTAAAGACCCCCACCTGCTTAGTCGTCTCAACAAAAGGAGGCGTCACCCAATCGTAAAACTCACCCACTTGACAAACATGAACTAAGGTTTCTGCACAAGCTTTTAATAAAATAACTTTAAGGGATTGCCCCTGATGTTTAAACAGCTCGATAGCATTTTTGCGCATCATTTCCATGGGCTTGAAGGACAGGCTTTGACGCATAAAGTCACGCATGCGCTCTTCGATATACAAGAATTGCTCGTGAGTAATAGCTTCGGGAAGAAAAAAATCGTAGTAGAAGCCCACATCCGTGGCCTCTCCTTGGAATAGCTGTGCTTTTGGAAAAAGGCTACACATAGCAAGCGCTAATAACTCTGCAGCAGATTGTCTTAGAGTTTTTAGCGAATTAGTCATAACCATAAAATGGTGGGATATAGCTGACTCGAACAGCTGACCTCCACGATGTCAACGTGGCGCTCTAACCAACTGAGCTAATATCCCATCGGGATTAGTGAAGAAGGCATGTTAACGGAGAGCGCTGAATTTATTCAATCAAAAAAGAATAATCTCTTAATTTTTACTATTTAAGCAGTCCCATCATTTAGCATTTTTTAAATATTCGGTTAAAGCTTTTATATCTTTTTGGGTAAGGCGAGGAAGTTGAGAGATCTCTTCCAGGGAAGCTTCCCTTAATTTTTTAACGCTACCGAAATGCTTTAGGAGCAAGGAACGTTTTTTAGGGCCTATCCCTGGGATATCATCAAGGGAACTTTTAATTGTTTTTTTTGTTCTTAAATGGCGATGGTAGGTGATAGCAGTACGGTGAGCTTCATCACGAATTTGCTGGAGTAAAAACAAAACAGGTGAGGTCTTATGCAATAAAAGAGGATCTTTAACACCTGGCAAGAAGACCTGCTCTTCTGTCATGCCGCGATCGTGTCGTCCCCTTTCTTTTGCTAAGCCGATCACATCGACCGTGGCGATATCTAAATCTGCTAGGAGCTTTAAAGCCATGTTAAGATGTCCTTTTCCTCCATCCACAATCAGCAAATCAGGTAAATCATTTTCTTCTTTAGCTCTTAGATAACGTCTGCTTAAAGCCTCTTGCATAGAAGCATAGTCATTCGATTGGTCGATCGTACGAATCTTATACTTTCGATAACGATTTGAGTCTTTTTGGCCGTTAGTAAAAGCAACCATCGTAGCGACAATAGAGGTGCCTGCAATATTAGAAATATCAAAACATTCAATACGTTCAGGATACCTATTCAAATGGAATTTCTCTTCCATTTCTAATAAGGTTCTCTCCCTTACAGCTTGCAAATCTTTTTCTTGATGAAAAGAAGCTTTGGCATTAGCGATAGCCATTTCAACCATCGCTAATTTGTTACCCCTCTGAGGATGATAGATGCGTACTCCTCTTTTTCTTTGGCTAGAGAGAATTTCAGCAATAGCCGAAGAATTATCAACAGGCGCGGAAAGTAAAATTTCATGAGGCAATTCAGCTTGCTCATCATAATTTTGTAATAGGAAAGATTCGAGCAACTCATGATCATTTTGAGCGATCTGACTAAAGTTATGGCGCCTTGATCCTACAAGCTTGCCTGCCCTAAATAAAAGCTGGCAAAGAATAGCTTCATCGCCTTGACGAAAAATCCCAAAAGCATCCGCATCCTCCCCGAGAGGTTTATCTACTTTTTGCGTTTCGATCGTTTTCTCAATCTGACGAATGGTCTGTAAAATCTCTCCTGCCCTTTCAAACTCTAAAGCTTCCGACTGACGCTCCATTTCAGCTTTTAAATCTTGCAAAACTTCCTTATCTTGCCCCCTTAGAAACTTGATAGCCCCATCCATATAATGATCATACTCTTCTTTTGTACATTTATTGACACAAGGGGCTATGCAACGTTTGATATCATAAAGAATGCAGGGGCGATGACGACGGACTAGCTCCTGATCAGAACATTGCCTTAAGGGAAAAATACGTTGGATTAAATCTAAAGTATGGCGAGCAGCTAGGGCACTTGTATAAGGTCCAAAATAGTAACCATCGGATTTAGGTTTACCTCGATACCGTATAAGACTGACCATAGGCCAGGGATGTCGATTGTTAATTTTTAAAGCAATATAACTTTTATCATCTTTGAGTAAAGCATTATACCTAGGCTGGTATTGCTTAATCAGATTATTTTCTAATAACAAAGCTTCTTTTTCTGAATTAACAATAATCGTATCAATTTCTTCAACCTTTGCAATTAAAAAAGGGACCATTATACGCCCATCTCTACCTGCAGCAAAATATTGCTTGACCCGTTGACGCAAATTGTTAGCTTTGCCTACGTAAAGAATCTCATTTTGCTCCCCCTTCATCAAGTAAACGCCAGGCTGGGTAGGAAAAAGATCGAGTTTTTTGAGATCAAAAGACATAAATACCTTTTATTTCAGAGCATAATTTTAAAGGGAGCTTCTTATCTTAAGCAACCTAATAAATAAAAATGCTTTTCTCTTCCTTCCTAGAAGGCCAGAAAAAAATCTTTTCTTTAAAGCTTTTCATCCCTTTTAAATGTAGCCGACTAGGAAGAGAAAGCTTAAATAGGTCCTCCCTAAAAAGCTTTACTGCCAAGTGGTTAGACCCTACCACTGCCTATTTTATCCATCAACCACTTGTTAAGCCAATTTCTTAAAGGTTTAACAATTTTTTCTTGTCGTTTTTTTTCCATGCGATCCTGCTAGAGATTCATGGAGCAATCTCTGGTTTAATGGATCCACAAAACTGGCCGATAGGCAAAAATGAAAGGAGGGTAGCGTTGACTTATTTTTCAGAGAGTAATAGTTATGAATAACCTTTATGCTTAAGGCTTAGCTCCCCTTTTAGGAGAGTGACGATTTTTCTTTCGCTCAGAGCTGGGCTCTTTAGAGCTATTGATTGGAGGAAGATTTAGCATTTTTTCAAGCTCTAGAATGCGCTTTTCAAGGCGCTTAATCGTCTGCTCCTGCTCAAAAACCATTTGGCTCTGATGCTGGACAAGTATGAAAAGATCTTCATAGGTGGGCTTCATCATTAAAAACCTACTACTTAAGCTTTTTTTTAGCAAGAGTGCTGAAAGCGTACTTCTCGATTAGCAGTTGCGTAAGGCATTCCTCTCAATTGATTAAAAAGTAGATCACTTATGTTTACTCTGGCATCATCGCTAAGGCAGGCTTTGGTAAATTTTGCTGCTGCATTGCCAATTGCCCACAGGCTGCCGCAATATCATCACCTTTGGTGTAACGGCAAGTGTTAACGATCTTGCATCCAAACAAAACGCTTCTAAATTCTTTAATCGCTTTTCTATCAGGCCTCTGCAGCCTCACATTTGGAATAGGATTATAGGGAATTAAATTAACTGTACATTGCTTGCCTTTTAATAGATGGGCCAATTCATGCGCATGATCAGGATGATCATTGATGCCCGCAATCAGAGTATATTCATAGGTAATATCGCGCTTCGTTTTCATACTATATTCATCCATAGCAGCTAAAATATCTTCCAAAGGATATTTACGTGCATAGGGAATAATCTTTTTGCGAATATTTTGATTAGGAGCATGAAGAGAAAGAACCAAATTGACTTTAAGATTTTCTGTGCTTAAACGCTTGATTCCATCCACAATTCCTACCGTAGAGACTGTAATTCTTCTTTGAGAAATGTTAAGCGTTTCCTCATCAATGATCAGATGAATGGATTTCATCACGGCCTCATAGTTTTTAAGGGGCTCACCCATTCCCATGTAAACCACATGACAAACACGTTCTTCTTTTTGCTTTAACCAATGGTTAATCTGCACGATCTGCTCGACAATTTCCCCAGGTCGGAGATTACGAAAAAAACCTTGCTTTCCTGACGCGCAAAAGGCGCAGTTAGCAGGACATCCTACTTGCGAGGAAACACAAACTGTACGACGATCACCAGAGCAAATCAGTACAGATTCGACCAGATTACCATCCCTTAACTTCCAGAGAAATTTATAAGTTTCTAAGTCTGTGGAAGGGGTAACTTTTACCAATTGCAAGGTAGGCAACAACAAGCCTTTTTTTAGCTTTTCGCGCAGAGGCTTACTCAGGTTAGACATCAAATCCCAATCCAGGATCGATTTTTTATACACCCATTCAAAGAGTTGGCGCGCATGAAACTTTTTTTCCTCATAAGTTTCTAGCCAATCTACAAGCTCTGAGTAAGTTAGGTCACAAAAATTTGTCATTATTTTCTCAATCAATAATTTTATTTATAGTGCAGCATACCATATGTATTAAATAACTACTAGTTAATTCCTTACTAATTATTTTAGATGATGTTAGAAAAACAAGCCTACTAAAGATCTGTAAAGCCTGCTTAAGACTTGCTCGTTAGGATAAGACAAGCTGCCTTACCTCTTAATATTCTTTTATTAAAGGCCAGTTTCCCTGGTAAGGATAAAAAAAGTTATACATCCATCTAAAGGTGTAGAGAGCTACTTATTGAATAGCTAGAGGGTTTCTCTTATATTTTCATGATTTGCTAGCTAGAGATGGTTCAGCTTAAGCTATTTAAAAAAAAAGTGCAAATAGAGAACTTTTGGGCTATATAATAAAAAATAAAAGGGAAAGGAAGAGGAGAGAAGTGAAGATGATGAAAATGTAGCGTTATTTTTCTTAAATAAGATAACATCATGCCTTTCATAAAAAATGAGTATCTACATGATTACCTTTCAGGAAGTATTAAGACGTCTTTCGCTTTTTTGGGAACAGCAAGGGTGTATTATCCATCAAGGATATGATCTTGAAGTAGGAGCAGGGACCTTTAACCCTGCCACCTTTCTACGCTGCTTAGGTCCCGAGCCTTATCGTGCAGCTTACATTGAGCCTTCACGCCGCCCTGCAGATGGACGTTATGGAACCAATCCCAACCGGCTTCAACACTATTTTCAATACCAGGTGATTCTCAAGCCCTCACCCTCGCATATTCAGGATCTTTATCTAAAATCCTTAGAAGCTATTGGCTTTAACCTGAGTGAGCATGATATCCGCTTTGTGCATGATGATTGGGAGGCCCCTACACTTGGAGCTTGGGGATTAGGATGGGAAGTCTGGATGGATGGGATGGAAGTTACCCAATTTACTTATTTTCAATGCGTAGGGGGCCTCATTTTAAAGCCTATCACCGGTGAGATTACCTATGGCATTGAGCGTTTGGCCATGTATCTACAAAAAGTCAATAACATCTTTGATTTACAATGGAATGAAGAGATTACCTATAAAGATATTTATCATCGTAATGAAGTCGAATGGAGCCATTACAATTTCGAAAATGCTTCAACCGAAATGTGGTTTCGACACTTTAATGATTTTGAAAAAGAGGCTCAAGCATTAATGGCTGCAGGCTTGCCGCTACCCGCCTATGATTTTGTCATGAAAGCTTCGCATGCTTTTAATATTCTGGATGCACGCGGCGCCATTTCTGTTACTGAGCGAACAGGTTATATTGCACGTATACGTAATCTTACTAAGCAAATTGCCGAAAGCTATACAAAGAGCCGCGAACAACTTAACTACCCGTTACTAGGCAAATTCAACTCTGCGCCTCCATCCGGAAATGAAGAGATTATAGCTCTTACTCTTTCTAGAGAAGAAGAAATCGAAATGTTTGATCCTAATAAAAAAGAGGCTTTTCTTTTAGAAATTGGCTCCGAAGAGCTCCCCGCTGCATTTGTCAGCTTAGGCTGTCAAAATCTAGAAAAAGCATTTAAAGCTTTTTTAAATAAAGAAGGTATCGTTCACGGAGATATTAAAACTTATGGGACTCCTCGTCGCCTGGCCTTGTATGTTGAAGATCTTCCTTATCTTAAGCCCCCCCAAATCCTAGAAAAAAAAGGGCCCTCTTTAGAACAAGCCTATAGCATCGATGGGCAATTAAAACCAGCGGGTGAAGGTTTCTTTCGCTCTCTTGGCATTCCCCCTATTTCCTTAGCTGCTATCCGTGAAGCTCCCTGCGGCTCCGTGCGCATTCAGCAAATCAAAGGAATCGATTATCTATTTGCCTCCATGGAAACACCAGGAATACCGACAACGCAAATCTTAGCTAAAAACTTACCCAATCTCATTTTGAATCTCGATTTTCCTAAAAAAATGCGCTGGGGTTCTTGTGAAATTTCTTACGCACGTCCTCTGCGCTGGATCACCTGCCTTCATGGCACTCACATTATTCCCTTTAACGTGGGCAATATTCAGGCCGGTCGAAAATCTTTTGGGCATCGTCAGCTATGCCCTGAGGCTTTTGCTCTTGATAAAGCCCAAGAGTATGTGGAAATTTTAAAGAAACATCAGGTGATGGTAGACATGGCGGAAAGAGAAGATACCATCATTGCTGCTCTAGATAAGCTAGAACAGTCCTTACAAGCAAAGATTATCTGTCGAGAGGCTGTCATCCCGCAAGTCTTGAACTTGGTGGAGTGGCCCCAAGTAACTTATGCCTACTTCAATGCCTCTTTTCTTAATGTTCCTAAAGAAGTGTTAATTTCTGAGATGGTGGAACATCAAAAATATTTTCCTGTTGCCGATGCTCAAGGTCAACTGCAAAACATCTTCATTATCACCGCTGACAACAATCCTTCGGATTACATACGGGCCGGTAATGAGCGTGTCTTATCAGCTAGGCTCTCTGATGGAGCTTTTTTATATGAGCAAGGCTTGAAAGTATCCTTAGATTTTTACAATGAGAAGCTTAAACAAGTGACTTTCCAAGCTCACTTAGGGAGCGTATGGGATAAGGTTAAACGGATTGTTTCCCATGTAGAGATTTTGCAAAAATTGCTTAACAGAGGCAGTTTGGAAAAAGCTAAACGAGCAGCTTGGTTATGTAAAGCCGATTTAGCCTCAGAAATGGTTTATGAATTTCCTAACCTACAAGGTACGATAGGAAAATACTATGCGCTAGCTTCAGGCGAGGATCCCGAGGTAGCCGCAGCCCTGGATGAACATTGGATGCCCCGAGGAGAAAACGCTCCTTTACCCCAAACCCTTACAGGCACCTTAGTAAGCCTTGCTGACAAAATCGATAATTTAATTGGTTGCTACTGTGTAAATCTTAAGCCTACCTCTTCTAGTGATCCTTATGCGCTAAGGCGCCAGACTCTCGGCTTGATTAAAATGCTTATTAATGGGCGCTACCGCTTACCCTTAGTGGAGGTCTTCCGGCAATGTTTAAATCATTTCCCTGAAGCTCTAATAAAAGATAAAGAGCATTTATTACAAGAGATAGAAGCCTTTATTACCAATCGTATTAAATCAGTTTTCCAAGAATATGAACTTTCTAAAGATGAAATTGAAGCTTCTCTTTCTTCTAACTTTAGTGATATCTACGATACTTTTTGCAAAGCTAAATCCCTTCACCATTTCAGGCAAACCAACAAAAAGTTTCCCCTTCTCTTTGAAGTCTACAAAAGAGCTAAAGGTCAATTAGTAAACATTCCAAGTACTGCCTTTTCAAAAGAATTACTTAAAGAAAATGCTGAGAAAAGCTTGAATGCTTTGCTAGACCAAAAGCAAATACAACTTACCCAAGCGATTATCTCGCATGATTATGATAAAGCTTACGAACTAATTGCAGATATCCAACCAGCTTTAGCCCAGCTTTTTGATGAAGTTAAAATCTTGGCAGATGATCTAAAATTGCGAGACAACCGTATAGCTTTGCTGCAGCGTGTTTTTGACATGTTCTCTCAATTGCTAGACTTTAGTAAAATTAGTGAGAAATAGTTTTTAACTCTCTAGAAAGCTTTGAATATGCTGACGAAAAAGGTTTAATAATCTACACCTTTAAAAAAGCAAGGAGGTAAACATAAAATCGAAGATGAATTTTTTTTTAGCTATTTCTTTATCTTTTTGCGTGAATAGATTCTTTTATAGTTTTTTAGGCATGGATCTTAAAATAAAATCTTAGTTGCTGTTAGTACTGTCTATCTATCCTTGCTATTTGCTAGCGAAAAATGCTGTGGAAACGGTTATCTTGATTCTTGAACTTTTTTAATGGACGGCAAAGTAAAGGCATTAGGCTGATTAGCCAGCCATCGATTTCTCTTAAACCCTATCAATAGCCATCATGAAACATTCGACCATAATCACTACGATAGAAAATAAAAACATTTGGCGGGCCCATCTTTTGTCATTATCACTTTTAAAACCTTTTAAACATAATACATACCACATTAACCCCATCAGGACAGCCACGGTTAAATAGGCATAGCCGGTATACCCCATTAACGTTAACATGACAGTCGCCACGATAAAAGCGATGATATATAGCCACATTTGTATTTTGGTTGTGTATATACCCTTTTCAAGCGGTAAAACTGGGATGGAGGCAGCAGCATAATCCTCTAAGCGATAGAGGGTAATCGCAAAGAAATGGGGCATTTGCCATAGGACCATAATGGTAAATAGGAGGAAAGCACCTAAGTCTAATTGATTGCTGGCCGCGCAATAACCTACCACGGGAGGGACGCCTCCTGCTAGGCTTCCTATCACTGTGCCATAAGAAGATCTATATTTCCATACACCATACACGACCACATAAAATAAAAAACCTGCTAGAGCTAGCATAGCTGTCAAAAAATTAGCATATAAAGCTAAAACGCCCATTCCTAACAAGCCCAGCAAAGTACCAAATAGGAGCGCGTTTTTTTCAGAGACTAGACCCTTAACAAGCGCTCGATTTTTAGTCCTCGCCATTTTCTTATCTATCTCTCGATCCATATAGTTGTTAAACACGCATGCCGAGGCAATCACTAAAGATAGGCCCATCAAAGTCCAGCAGAACAGCCAGAAGTTAACAGCCCCTTTTGAGGCAAGCATAAAGCCGCCAAAGGTTGTTACCGCATTACCTGCTATGATGCCAGGTTTAGTCAACATATAATAAGTTTTAATGATCATCGTCTTAAATAGCCTTATGATTTAATCCTGGAGTTTATAGCCATATTTCCTATTCGCTGGGATGAAACATCTCTTGCATAGACATCAGCCTTTCATCTAAATCATTCATAATCCATAGAGAGCCGACTACTAAAATGGCGATCACAGCTATCATAAAAATTAAAGCAACTAGGTTCCAGCGGGGCTTATCCTCTTCTTTAAGATGAAGAAAAAATAAAAGCTGGATTAAAGCTTGCATGACCCCTAAGCTAACCAGAGCAGCAACTAAAACCTTACCGGTTAATAAATGTTCCTGGACAATTATATAGGCAGCTAAAGTCAATACGATGGATATAGCAAAGCCCAGCCCATAGGATTTAAAGCTTCCATGTCTAGAAGCTTGCGGAGTTTTTATAGGATAAAGATTATCTTTCATGTTACTGCGCTCCCATTAAGTAGACAAAGGTGAAGATAAAAATCCATATAATATCTAAAAAATGCCAAAACATGCTAAAGCAAGCTAATCGTCTAAGCGTATTTGCGCTCAAACCCCGTGACAAAATTTGCATTCCAAGGACTACTACCCATAGTAAGCCTGCTAGAATATGCAAGCCATGTGTGCTAACCAAGGTGAAGTAGGCTGATAGAAAAGCACTTTTTTGCCAGCTATTTCCCTCCTGGATAAGATAGTTAAATTCCATTATTTCCAGGGTTAAAAAGGAAAGCCCTAATAAAAATGTTAAGCTTAAATAACTTAACGCCCTATTTTTTTCTTGGCGATGAGCCGCTAACATAACCAATCCGCTGGTAAAGCTGCTCGTTAATAAGATAAGAGTTTCTATCAAAGCAAAGGTAGGGCTAAACAATTGGCCAGCAGAAGGCCCGCCATACGTACTATTGTGCAGCACGGCATATGTGGCAAAAAAGGTGGCAAACAAAATGCAGTCGGTCATTAAGTAAATCCAAAAGCCAAACAGCGTTTTAGCAGAGGTGGCTGGAGAAGAGTCCGCATGATGGATGGATGAAAGCGTAGTTAAATCTGTCATGGCTATCCCCTACTCCTGGCATGTTCTGCCTCTATTTTTTCTACCTCTGCGGCTGATAGGTAGTAATCGGTATTATCATCTAAGAGACGTATAATGGTGCCTATTATAGTGCCTAGCAAGCTCAAGAGAGCAAGCCACCAGATATGCCAAATGACTGCAAAACCAAAGAGGAGGCTAAAGCTAGCCACATAGATACCCATAGCAGAGTTTTTAGGTAGATGAATAGCTTGATAACAAGGTTTTTTTGCATCCAGCACATGCGCCTGTTTTTTAGCCCAATAAGGATCGCGCTCGTTCACCTCAGGGATAATAGCAAAATTATAAATGGGTGGAGGAGAGGAAGTGGACCATTCCAGTGTTCTACCATTCCAGGGGTCGTTACCCACCTTATTTTGTTTACGCTGGATCACACCTACAATAAGTTGTAAAAACTGGAGGAAAGCACCACCAATAATGATGCAAACGCCTACCCCGGCAAGCACAAATAAGGGATGCCAGCCGGTGGCCTCCTCATAATGATTTAAACGGCGGGTGGCCCCCATTAAGCCAATGAGATAGAGTGGCATGAAGGCTAGGAAAAAACCTATAATCCAACACCAAAAGGCATATCTTCCCAGCTTTTCATGCAATTTGAATCCTAAAAACTTAGGAAGCCAATAAGCAAGGCCGGCAAAAAAAGCAAATAAAACGCCTCCAATAACCATGGAATGAAAATGGGCTACTAAAAATAAGCTATTATGCACTTGGAAATCAGCTGCAGGCACAGACATTAACACCCCTGTCATGCCTCCACTCGTAAAAACGACTACGAAACCCAAAAACCAAAGCATAGGCCGTGAAAATTGAATACGTCCTCTACACATAGTAAATAGCCAGTTAAAGATTTTTACGCCCGTGGGAATGGCAACAAGCATGGTCATAATGCCAAAGAAGGCGTTAACATTTGCTCCTGCTCCCATCGTAAAAAAGTGATGCAGCCATACGATAAAAGACAGAAAAGTAATCGAAGCTAGCGCCCATACCATGGAGGTATAGCCGAATAAGCGCTTATGTGAAAAAGTTGCCACAACTTCTGAAAAAATTCCAAAACCTGGCAGCATGAGAATATAAACTTCGGGATGCCCCCAGGCCCAGATGAGGTTGATATACATCATAGGATTGCCACCAAAATCTGCGGTGAAAAAATGGGTTCCTAAGGTACGATCTAGGCTCAACATGACAAGGGTGGCTGTTAAAATTGGAAAAGCAAAAATGACTAAAACCATGCTATTTAAAGCACTCCAGGTAAATAAAGGCATTTTCATCAGCGTCATGCCAGGACAACGCATCTTTAAAATGGTCACTAAAAAATTAATCCCCGAGAGCAAGCTGCCCATACCAGCAATCTGTATACTCCATATCCAGTAATCTACGCCTACATCAGGGCTGTATTGTAGACTTGAAAGAGGCGGATAAGCTAACCACCCTGTCGCAGAAAAATTTCCTATAACAAGGGAAAGATTGACCAAAAATGCACCCGCTGCAAACAGCCAAAAGCTCAAGGAATTCATAAAAGGAAAAGCCACATCCCGAGCTCCTATCTGTAAAGGCACGATTAAGTTCAACAAGCCGAACACTGCCCCCATACTCACAAAGAAAATCATGGTGGTACCGTGAGCAGAGAATACTTGCTGAAAATGGGAAGGGGTCAAAAAGCCCTGCGATTCGCCTACCGCAAGTATCTGTTGAGCCCGTAACATCAAAGCATCTACCACGCCTTTGAATAACATTAAAAGAGAGACGATGATATACATCATGCCAATTTTTTTATGGTCCAGGGATGTTAACCATTCATTCCAGAGCCATTTCCACCTGCGGAAATAAAATAAGAGAGCAACAATCATTAAGCCAGCTATAGCCATGCCTATACCCGCACCACTTTCAATGGGGTCGTGCTTGAAAGCTTCAAGGTTTAATTTTCCAAACATGTCATTTCCCTATATGGATTAAGATCAAATACTTACTAATTATTCTAAAGAGGCGTCGCTTTTGCTTGAATGTGAGTCCATGGGCATCATGTAGCTCATAATGATCCAATCAAACAAATTTTCTTTTTGCAAGGTATAGGTATCTGCGGAGGAATTTTGAGTGGGCAGGATTAATTTTTTATACTCGTTTAAGCTAAGCTGCTTAGGTGATTGCTTTACTTTTTCTACCCATTGCTCAAAATCTTCGGATGAAGTAGCTTCAGCCGTAAATTTCATGCCAGCAAAGCCTTCTCCACTAAAATTTGCAGAAGAGCCTCTAAAGCTTCCTAGCTCATGCGCTATAAGATGTAGCTTTGCTTTCATACCGGGCATCGCATACACTTGCCCACCCAGTTGCGGAATCCAAAATGAATTCATAGGAGCGTCGGCAGTGACTTCAAAATTAAGGGGTGTGTCTTTGGGAAACTGAAGAAAATTCACAGTAGCAATTTTTTGCTCAGGATAGATAAATAGCCATTTCCACTGTAGAGCTACAGCTTGTATAGTCAGAGGCTTAGTGCTGGCCTGTAGCGGCTTGAAAGGATCTAATTCAAAACTGCTTTTCCAAGTGATAACCGAAAGGACCAGAACAATTACAAAAGGAATTGCCCACCAGATAAACTCAACAAGATGGCTATGATCCCAATCGGGTGTATATTTTGCTTTTGAGTTGGTGGCTCTATAGCGGCAAGCAATAGCAATCATCAAGATAAATACTGGAATAACCACAATCAACATCAGAAGAGTAGCTTGAATGATTAAGTCCAGTTCTCTTTGAGCGATCGCTCCTTTGGGATTGAGCACAGCGATATCGCTATTGTGCACAAACCATCCTACTACGAGGAAGAGGGCAAGAAGAGAAACAATAAAAAAGGCTAATTTGTAGATTTTGCTCATCTTTTTAAATCCCTAAAAAGATAATAGACACCAGCTACTTTGCTGGCACCCCTATCTATTTATTCAAATTTTTCTTTATCCTTTTATCTGAGCCAAGTCACTTTGTCTAGATAAATGAAAGAATGAACAATAAATCTTTTATTTTCGAATTCAAATCAACTTTTTTTTATGGTTTGCTATGAATAGATTAAAGAAATCCAAGCAGATGAAACATTTTTATCCCCTTTAAGTCTTACTCATTAGTTTCTACCTTAAGTTAGGAGCTTATTCCTGTAATCTTCAAAAGGCTTTTCCTTACTTTCTAGGATTTTCTATGCAAAAAAATCAACCAGCTTTAAATTATTTTTTAAGAAGAAAGCACCAAAGCCAAGAAATGAAGCTTTTTTGGAGATCCAAATCAATAGCTCCCTCCGTTACGGTATTTTAAGCCCTGGGCAACCAAGGATTTAGCTCTGCTGCGTTTCGAAAAGAAACCAGGCTCGCCGTTCGGCCTCGTCGATATAAACTTCAAGAATACTAGTCGTAGCTACATCCTGATACTCTTGGCAAACTCTATGGGCAGCAAGCATGCGAGCAGCTAAGTTTCTATTTTCCTCTTCTAAACGCTTAAGCATCTGGATGGCTTCAATGCATGGCTCGTTATCATCTTGCACATTTTGCAATTGGCTAATCTGTTTGATAGAGTGGATGGTAAGAGCTCCAAGCTTGCGTATCCTCTCTGCAAGTACATCGATGATCGCAAAGATCTGCTCGGCTTGCTCATCCATCAAGAGATGATAATCGCGAAAGTGGGGGCCAGATAGATGCCAATGATAGCTTTTTGTTTTTACATATAAAGCAAAAGCATCCGCAATTAAGGGATTGAGAACTTGAGAAATTTTATGACTTGCTTCCGCTTGTAGATGAGTGGGCACTGCCAGGGCAGAGGGAACAGTTTTGTATGTATTTTTCATGTAGGCTCCTAGTAAACTTTCTTTATTCTTTAACTTAATGCCAAAAAATTTTGTAGCATCTTTATCTTTTTAGCAGATATGGTTGCTTTTTATCCTGAACAGACCTTATCTACATCTTGACATTTTTGCAAGGTTACCTATAAATTTTGTATACATAAAATATTTTAAAACACATATTAAGCTTCAAAGATGGCACCCATAAGTTGCTTGGAGAATCCTTTAAGCAAAGAAGGTTGAAAAGCGAATAAATTATTCTACTTGTGCAAGTTAAAATTAATAACCTTTTCCTAATAAGGAATTTCCATATAGGGCCTAATATAACTTTAAGCTAACATGCTATCATACAATATGAAGAGGAAATAATGAGAGTCAGCCCACTAGCCGGAAAAATCAGTCCTTCTGATAAACTTGTAAATATACCCCAACTTATCACAGCTTATTACGCTGAAAAGCCCGATCCCCTAGACACAGCTCAACAGGTAGCTTTTGGAACATCGGGCCACCGTGGTTCTGCATTACAAAAAAGCTTCAATGAACATCATATCCTAGCTATTAGCCAAGCGATTTGCCAATATCGTAAACAACAAGGGATTGATGGCCCTTTATTTCTGGGTATGGATACGCATGCGCTTTCTAAGCCAGCTTTAATGAGTGCTATAGAAGTATTAGCAGCCAACGGAATAGAAATTTTGTTAGCCGAAGGAGAAGAGTATACACCTACGCCCGTTATCTCCCATGCTATAGTGTCTTATAATCGCCATCGCACCAAAAATTTAGCCGATGGTATCGTCATTACCCCTTCCCATAATCCCCCTAGTCAAGGTGGCATCAAATATAATCCCCCTAGCGGAGGACCCGCTGACCTTCATATTACCCAATGGATTGAAACAAAAGCCAATGAGCTAATGCGCCATGAGCTAAGAGACCTTAAAAGAATTCCCTATGAAAAAGCCTTAAACTTGTCTACCACTAAGCGCTATAACTATCTTGAAGCCTACGTTAGCGATCTTAAGAATGTAATCAATATGGAGATTATTCAAAAATCCCAAATAAAATTGGGAGTAGATCCGCTAGGTGGAGCGGGAATTCATTATTGGGAACCTATAGCGGAACGTTACAAGCTAAACCTTACCCTAGTCAACAAAGCTATTGATCCAACCTTCCAATTTATGACTCTAGACTGGGACGGTCAAATTCGTATGGATCCTTCTTCAGCCTACGCTATGCAAGGGCTAATCACTCTAAAAAATCGCTTTGATATTGCTTTTGCCTGTGATACAGATCACGATAGACATGGCATTGTCACTAAAAGTTCAGGCTTACTTCCCCCTAATCATTACCTCTCTGCCGCCATCTTTTATCTTTTTCAACATCGGCCTTTATGGAGTCCCGAGACGGCAATAGGCAAAACGCTCGTCAGCAGCCAAATGATTGATCGTGTGGCCACTCAATTAAATCGAAAAATTTATGAGGTACCCGTAGGGTTTAAATGGTTTGTCGATGGGCTTCTTAATGAATCTTTAAGCTTTTGCGGCGAAGAAAGTGCTGGCGCTTCTTTTGCTCGTTTAGATGGTAAAACTTGGACGACGGATAAAGATGGGATTATCCTGTCCTTATTAGCTGCTGAAATGACAGCCCAACAAGGCAAAGACCCAGGCGAAATTTATCAGGATTTAACCCGAGAATTTGGCAACCCTGCTTATGATAGAGTAGAAGCACCTGCCAGCCTTAAGCAAAGACAAATATTAAAAAACTTTTCTGCCTTGCAGATACAAGCAAAGGAAATAGCAGGCGAAGCTATCCAGGGTATCTTTACTCATGCCGCAGGAAACAATGCTGCCATAGGAGGAGTAAAGGTTATCACCGAAAACGGGTGGTTTGCTGCTCGCCCTTCAGGAACAGAAGACATTTACAAGATTTATGGAGAAAGCTTTCGAGGTCAAGAGCATCTAGAGCAAATATTAAATGAAGCCCAATCGATTGTGGGAAAAGCATTTGAAGAGGCTTATTTGCTCAAAACTCCCTAAGGATAAAAGCCAGTTAAGAGGGCCTCCATGAATATGGCTAGCTTATTGCTTATGCGGATAGGATTAATTAAAAAGTTTTCCTATTTTTTGCAATTTTCCATCCAGAGACAGCAACTTAAATTCTTTTCTGAAGAAAGCGCAAAAGAATAACCATTCGGATTATCCTGTTGAATACAGGCTAGGCTTTAGGGTATTCCTTAAAGAAAGGCTCAAAGATCAGGACTTTAAAGAGGGAGTTAAAGATATTATGAAAAACACTCCTTTCTTAAGCTTCACATTATCGTGAGCATGTTTAGGATTTTAACCTCCTAGCGAACTTGCTGCTTGTAGGCGCGCTAATTACCAAGCAGATGCTTGAAGGCCCGATCACTGCAAACATGATTAATATTTTTACTTGATAATTTTTCCTCATGAAACACATTTATTAATATTAAAATTATACCTAGATAACTTAGCTCGTAGAGTTTTGGTAGCTAGCTCCTAGAGCTTTATTTTGTCTTTCTTAATCGATGGATGTAAAAAACAACATGGATAAACATTTAATTTTTTATGATGGCACCTGTGGCCTCTGCAGCCATGTTGTATATTTTCTTATAAAACATGATACCAAGCAGCAACTCCTCTTTGCACCTTTACAAGGCTTAACGGCAAAAAAGCTGCTAGGAACTCTGCCTAGAAAGGTTCAAACAGCAAATTCTTTAATTCTTCTTAAAAATTACACTTCCTCTCAAAAAGAAGTTTATTCATTGGGGCAAGCTGCTTTGCAAGTTTTGTGGTTATTAGGGGGAAGATGGAGGCTTATTGGCTGGATTTCCTTTCTTCCTTCTTTTTTATATAACTGGGTGTATCGATTAATAGCCCAAAATCGCCAACGTTTTTTCTTGCAAAATAGCTGCTTGATTCCAAAAGAACAGGATAAAAATCGTTTTCTTCCTTAAATTATTTATTAAGAAAATAGCACTTCACGCTAATCTTAAAGCTAAGAAAGCAAATAAAGCAAATCAAGCCCCATCCCCCTCTTTATCAATTTTTTCTTGAGATAAATTTAAGAAAAATCTATCAGTGAGTTTTTCCATTATCAACCAGCATAGGACATGCGTATGAAAAATAATTTAAAAACCCTTTTAACACTTTGCTTGAGTAGTTGTACTTTAATTTGTCCTTTGGGCAATTTGATGAGTGCCTCATTTTCTACTTCTACCTACAATGAGAGACATGTTGCTCAGCAATGGAGCTCTACTAGTATAGTATCTGCCGATGAAGCACTGGTAATTGATAACCTCTCTGCTCTTTCTTCTAAGGAACAAAGAGAAGCTCTCAATGATTTGTCTGGCGAGCAATATGCTAATTTAATCCAGCCCAATCAAACAGCTTCCCAAACATTTATTCGTAGGATGTACCAGCCTATCATCAATGATAGCTTAGGCTTACATTGTGGGGAAAACTGTGATGAATATAGAGCGTGGGGAGCTGTAGGGGGAGGGCAGAGCCGTCTACGCAACTCTCATGGAGCTAAAGGCTATAGAATGGATAATTTCAATATTACCTTTGGTGCTCAAAAGCCATTGAATCTTAATTTTTTAAACTCGTGGTTAACTGTTGGTATTGCCGGTTCTTATGAAAAAGACCATATTCATTTTAAGCAAAATGGGCATGGTAAAGGTAATAATTGGCAAGGAGCTATTTATTACATGTGGAATAATCCCCACTTCTATTCTTTTTCGGGAACCATTCTTGGTGCCGACTGTGTAAGAGTCAAACGCTCTATTGATGTGGGTAACCTTACTAGAAAAGCTAAAGGAAAAGCTAGAGTCAGCGAATGGACCTCTTTTACAGAACTTGGCTTAAATTTAGGTTACGAAAACTTCTATGTACAACCTTTTGCACGGCTAGAACATGCTTCTTACCGTCGTCATGCTCTCAGCGAACATGGTGCTCAATCACTCAACTTACATGTGCGCGGCAAAAACATCAGTGCCTCTGTAGGTTATTTAGGAACACACTTAAGCACTAATCTTCCTTGGTGGGAGCTTCATTTAAATGCCGATGCAGCCTGGAAATATCGCTTTAACTTGTTACAAGAACGTTTTCAAGCCCATTTTAAAAACCTAGGCTCACAATTTAGAATCAAAGGCGTTCACCAAAAAACTAGTGGTTTTGAAGGTTCCGTTAATATTGCTAAAACCTTTTATAACTGCTGGCAAGGCTATGTTGAGTTTTCTGGCGAGGTGTGGGATCGTTTTTCTGCCTGGAACCTTGCTGGAGGCGTAACAGTTACCTGGTAATAGGTACTCATGGATGATAGATAATAGGTAGCTAAAATCCGAGAGATCTAGGAACCATTTCTTTAGATCTCTTGGTTTTTTTAGAAAACAAAAAAACTCTCTAAACAAATAGTTTAAGATTTATTCCCAGCTTAAGTTACCTTTTTACACTTGGCTATCCTATAGCTCGCGTTAAGATATTCATGAGAACTTCATTAGGCAGATGGGCTGTAGTGAGGATAGAGGTAGAAGAATGCATACAGCAAGCCCTATTAAAACAGGTTTAATTTTTTAAAGCTTTTATCCTACTCTAGGTTTCCTCAAAAAAAGACATTTTTAAAAAGAAACATTCACTTTAGGAAGGCTTTTTCTAAGAGTATTATATTCTTTGACTAATTCCAAAACTTCATCATCCGTACATTGGCCACTCTGAATTTTCATTTTAATAAGTTCACAAGTACCCATCCAATTTCGCGTTAAAATCTTTTGCAGAGTTTCCACAAAATTAGATTCGGCTTTCTCCTTATTAATTTTCTTTTCAAGCAGATCAGAGATTATCAATTGGCTTTCCAAATCATCTGTTTTTAAAACAAGAGAAATGACATCAATAAATTCATTCTTTTGGCATGCATCCAACAAGGCTAAATACATTTTTTGACAGATAGGTACACGAAAATCTGAGGGTTTTAGATTCTCATGGGCAAGTTTTAAAAGACGAGTGCGCTCTTCTGGCATCATAAGCAGCCAACGCAGCAAGTCCATTTCTAAAATACGATCTGGATCAATAGTTTGTAATCCAATATTTGCTGCTTTTTTAATATACAAATTAGGTGTATGAATTTGTTCAAGCAAGAGTGTATTTTCAGGAACTTGCATCAAATGAGCTAACTTACGTAAGCTTTCTTGCACTAATACAGGTTGATCCCATTGACGAATCTGCTTGGCAATTCTCTCGATACACTGATGCTTGGCAGCAGGTGAACGTAAATCATACTGTTGGGAGTAATGCTTAACAAGAAAATCTAGATAATCTGAACTTGTTTCCAGTAGCTTCAAAAAAGCTTCAGGCCCTTTTTCCCTTAAAAAAACATCGGGATCTAATCCTTTAGGCATCTGAGCAATTCGGACTTCTACCCCTTCGCGCTGGAAAAGATCTCCGATTTTTACACTCGCCTCTTGTCCTGCACTATCTCCATCCAGCGCTAAGTAAACTAAATTTATGCCTAGCATCAATAGTTCTTTGGCATGTCCCTCTCCAAAAGCGGTACCTTGCCCTGCAACTGTAAAGTTAAAGCCTTCTTGGATCAGGCGCAATGCATCAATTTGGCCTTCTACAATAATTACTCGCCCTTCTTTAGCAAGACGTCTACGACAATAATTTAATCCAAAAAGAACGCGAGATTTTTTAAAAAGGCTAGTTTCAGGGGTATTAATATATTTACCTCCAAAAGTTTGCTCCTTATATTTTCGGGCAGAAAATCCAATCACTGCTCCTGTCGCATCGCGAATAGGAAAAGTAATTCTATCCGAAAAAAAATCACGCCAACGGCCTTCCTTACCCTCTGCTATCAATCCTACCGTGCGTAAAATCTCATCCTTGATAAACTTTGCATGCATAACTTGGCGAAAATGGCCAGGAACTTTGGGAGCTAACCCAATCTGAAAACGTCTAATAAAATCAAGGTCCAGTCCCCTTTTATATAAATAATGTAACACTTCATGGCCTTCCGGAGTATGAAGAAGATAGAAATGATAAAAATGACAAGCCTGCTCAAGGGCTTCTTTTAAGAGAGTCTTACTAGGACCTTTATTAGATTCGGCCTCCTCCATAATTTCTAAAGGCACATGAAAACGCTCTGCTAAGCTTTCAACGGCTTCAGAAAAACTCATTTTAAGATGCGCCATTAAGAACTGAATGGCGTCGCCATGCGCTCCACATCCAAAGCAATGATAATGGGTATCTCCCCGCTGAATCATAAAGGAAGGTGTTTTTTCATCGTGAAAAGGACATAGCCCTTTATAGGCGGCCCCGGCACGCTTAAGATCAAGGTGGGCATTCAAGACATCGACAATATCTATTCTTTGACGGAGATTTTCAAGGCTTTCTTTAGTGAAGAGTGGCATGAATAATATATTAAGAACAAGGGTTGATAACGATTTTACTCCATAAATTTTTCTCTAGCAAGCAAATAAGAAATTAGAGAATTAGGATAAACAAATAAATTTTGTTTCTTAAATTATACGCTTTCAAGCTACTTCTTATGTAATCCCTTACTTTATAAAATTCCTCTCATTAAGTAGAGAGGTAACTTTCAGAGAGTTAGATATACGGACTTAAGTTTTTCTAAAGCCTATCATGAACGATAGTAAAAACCCTGCATCAATGGGAGTAGCTTAATGAGTATAAATTCTATTAAAGTCTTCCTTGTCACCAGGGTGGAGTGCCTGTGTTATTCATAATGAAATTCAGCTAAACGGCAAAATTACTTAACTTGGACTAAATTTGAAGCCTAGGCAGATCAAGCTCTCTTAAAAAATCAAGACTCTTCATGGGTTAGCTTAGATTATTTGCCTATGGCTATGGTGTTATGAGCAATAGGCTTTGAAATGCCAGATAGATGGTAAGAAAGATATCCTGGCTATAAAATAGGGTAAGGGGCAGATTATTTTCTGTTTAACCCACATATACATTCTCAATCAAATGGAGTTCTTGCGGCTTAAGCAGTTGGCAAAAGTTATCTAAGCTGCTTGTGGCTAGAATAATAAATTCTACTTCTTGTAAAGAAGCTAAAATATGGATAAAGTCCTCTGAAGGCTTTTCATCACGAATATAGACAAGCAACTTCAGATGATCCTGCTGAGCAATCTTCCTAATCGCCTGGAAGATAGTAGAAGTTAAGCCCTCCACTCCAGAGACATTGATAATCGTGATTTTTTGCCCTTTTAGAGCTTGCTGTAATGCAAAGATATGTTCTTCATCGAACACCTTATTTTCTCCATCATATTTTAGCAGACGGCTAGCTAGCTGCTTGAGGGTCACGCGCGCACATCCTAAATGTTCGATAGCAATTCCAGCTGCTACGTTCGCTAATTGAGCGGCTTCCGCTAAGGCAAGCTTGTTTCCAATCGCATAGGCCAACATAGCTAAAACGGTATCACCTGCACCCGTCACATCTTTGACTTCATGCACGCGCACAGGGAAATCTTGGCGCTCTCCTTTTCTCTCAAAAATGGAAATTCCTGCCTCAGAGCGAGTAATGAGGAGCACCTCTGCTTCTACTTGATGGAGAATCTTCTCAGCAACTGTTTCAAGAGCAGTGGCTAAGGATAAATTTGCAGCAGAATAGGCCTCGGTTAGATTGGGCTTAATCATGGTCGTGCCTATATATTTAGTAAAATCCCTTCCTTTAGGGTCGGTGATCACTGGTATACCCAGCCGCTTGGCATATTCAATGATAGCGTTAAGTAAAGTGTTAGTTAAAAATCCTTTTCCATAATCCGATAAGGCCACCACCTGAACCTCTTGAAAAAGAACCGGTAGATGATCAATAATTTGTTGCTCCAGCTGCTCTTCCAAATTCATGAACTTTTCATGGTCCACGCGCACCACTTGCTGATTTTCAGCAATGATACGATTTTTAACAGGGGTAAAGTAGCTCGATTGCGTAACAATCCCTTTGACATCGATTTTCTCCTGGGAAAGCAGCTCTTTTAAAGCTTGCCCATAAACATCATTACCAACCCGGCCAACAGCTACTACCTCCGCCCCTAAAGATATCAGGTTGAGCATGACATTTCCTGCTCCCCCGGGGCGATTTTCTTCGTGCTGCACATGGATAATAGCTACAGGAGCTTCAGGAGAAATACGCAGGGCCTTTCCTATCGTATAAGTATCTAACATGAGATCACCGGCTACCAGGACTTTACACACCCCTAGCCTGCTAAAAGGACCTGTCAGCCTTACCATGTTTTACCGGGAATTAAGTAGTTACAGATGTAATCTTCCACAGCAGCCTCTAAAGGCAGGGAAGTGGCCTGCTCCTGAAGAGCATGGCGGGTTTTAGTCATATCAGCACATGTATAATTTTGGTATTTACCTATCAGCTCATCAGGCATATTTACATAATCTATCTTAACAGGTTTATGAATAGCTTTAAAAACAGAAGAAGCTAAATCATTCCAAGTACTAGCATTTCCTGAACCGATATTATAAATTCCATTGACTTTGTTAAAAAGAAAAGCGCAAGTCATGCGAGCTACATCTTTAATGTAGACAAAATCACGTTTTTGCCCTCCATCAGGATATTTACTTGGTTCAGAAGATTTGAAAAGCCGGACGACATTTTCATGTTGGGCTGCGGGCAACATGCGCACAATGGCTGAAGCCATCTGGCCTTTGTGATTTTCATTGGGTCCAAAAACATTAAAATACTTTAGACCTACCACTTTATTCAAAACTCTTTGATTTTTTAACCATAAATCAAAAAGATGCTTAGAATAACCATACATATTAAGCGGTTGCAGGCTCTCTAATTGATTCTCATTATCTAAGAATCCTTGCGTGCCATCCCCATAAGTTGCAGCCGAAGAAGCATAGATAAAGCGTTGGCCATGGGTGAATGCATATTCAGCTAGCTTAACACTATAACGGTAATTATTTTCCAAAAGATAGCTGGCATTTCTTTCCAAGGTGCTACTGCAGGCCCCTAAGTGAATAAAAGCTTTAATGGCATCTTCGCGTCCTACCATCCATGTTAACAACTGACTTTTATCTAAAATGTCTATAAAACATTTACCCACTAAATTTTTCCATTTCTCAGAGGCCCCTAGATCATCTACGAGAATCAAATTAGAGATTCCTCGATCATTTAAATAGCGCACTACGCCCGAGCCAATAAATCCAGCTCCTCCTGTTATGATAATGTACTGATCACTAAATGCTTTCATAAGAAATCTTACTTAAAGGATTAAAAATTTTACCCAAATGGTTCTCTCTGTCCAAGCTAAATTTACTCCTTCCCTACCTCTTTAGTGGACCTTTTATAAGGATAGAATTTAATTATTTTCTTAAAATTCAAATAGGCAAATATTAGCAAAGCTAGGAATAGATTGAAACACCCTCACTCATTTAATTAAAGACCCAAGGGACCCGCCTTCTATCAATAGCTTTAAATAGCATTTAATCGCGCGCAGAATCAAAAGGATACCATCTCTCTGCTGGACGATTGATGAAAGTTGCAGGATAAAAGATAACTTGAGGAATGATGGGAGGAGCCACACGGCCCAAACAATAAAAAGCTGTTCCGCTGCCAGTCATTGAGACGGTCTCATATCCACTTTTTAGCAGCTCTTCTTTAACTGTTTTCAAATAAGGTTTTAATTCAAAAGCAGGCTCTTCTAAATCGTTAAAATAAAAAGGCTGATTAGAAAAAAAGCTTTGTAGTGCTAATTCGGGATCGTAGGAAGATATTTTAGTTAAATCGAGTTGCTTAAATACAAGAGGAGTAGATAGCCCCTCATAAGGTTTGGCTATCCACAAGCGCTGAATAGGTAAAGGATTTAAGCAACGAACGACTTCACCCCTTCCTGTACAGTAAGCTGTTCCTTGAGATAGAAAAAAGGGAACATCTGATCCTATTTCACTCGACCATTCTATTAGCTGCTCTAGAGGAACAGGAAATCCATGTAATTGGTTAAGAGCCCATAGGGTGGTTGCGGCATTGCTACTACCGCCTCCTAGTCCTGACTGCATAGGAATATTTTTTTCTAGAACAACCTTTAAACCAAAATTTAAGCCCGTTTTTTTTCTAAAAAGATGTGTAGCTGCTGTAATTAAATTGGAAGAATCCTTAGGAAGGCTAGGATGTTCACACATGAGCACATCTTGGCTTCCTAGAGCGAAATGAAGGGTATCATGCAGGCTAATAGTTTGGATAAGGGAAGCCAGATTATGGTATCCATCTGAGCGACGGTTTAGAACCCCTAAAAAAAGATTAATTTTAGCTGGCGCTAAAAGAGTGAGCATAGGAGTAATGTTTTAAGGCTTATTGCTATTTTAAAGTAGATATTTAATAGAGCAAAAAGTCTCTTGTAAAAACAGCTTACAAGAGACCTTAAATTTTACTTGGACTTTGTAACGCTTTCTTCCTTAGGAAGAACAGCTTTACCTTCAGGTTCAATGGTTAAACTAAAGGAAGCTTGAACGCCTTCTTTAAGTTTTACGCTAATTTTATGCACGCCTATTACCTTAATGGCATGCTTGAGTTGAAGGGTACGTTTGTCCAAAGTAATGGACATCTGCTGTTCTAAAAGCTCAGCGATATCTCCAGTACTTACAGAACCATACATATGTCCTTCATGATCTACCTTAACGATGGTGGTAATATTTTGGCCTTCCAGCTTAGCAGCAAGCTCATCGGATTCTTGGCGATCAAGAGCCGCTTTTTTCTGACGTTCCTCCTGCAGACGAGCTTGCATACGCAAAGCCTTCTTATCTGCAACAACTGCCATTCCTTGAGGCAGTAGGAAATTACGTGCGTAGCCTGGTTTAACCCCAACAATATCTCCACTACGCCCCAGCGTTTCGATGTCCTTGAGCAACAGCAATTTATTTGCCATATTTAGTTCTCCTCAATTTTAAACTTCTGCCACAAAAGGCAACAGGGCCATGTGACGGGCTCTTTTAATCGCGTTTGTCAGATGTTTCTGATAATATGCAGAAACGCCTGTAATGCGCCTTGGCAGTATTTTACCTCTTTCGGTAATAAAGCGAGAGAGAGTATTAATATCTTTATAGTCGATATGTTTAACACCAGCAGCTATAAATGGACAACGTTTACGTTTCTTCGAACGAAAATCGCCTGGCTCAGAGTACCTTTGACCCATATTTCTCATAATCTGTGCTCCTTATGCGCTTTCTTCCAATAAAGGTTTAAATTCAATTTTTTCCATAACTTTATCCGCTTGGAGTGTGATAAAGCGAACGAGATCTTCGTTAAGATGATATTCCTGCCAAAGCTCGGAAATAGCTGCTGGAATTACTTCAAAATAAATCACGAAATAGTGCCCTTCACGATGTCCATCAATTTCATAGGCCAACCGGCGGCGACCTTGATCGTGAATTTTTAAAATTGACCCTTCACGCTCTGTAATTCCTTTTTGAATTCTATCGAGCGCTTTGTGACGGGCATCATCACTTAAGGTAGCGCTGATGATATACATTCCTTCGTAAAGGTTCTTAGGTTTTTGACTCATTGTTTTCTCCTGACCAGTATAAATTTAGGTCTTCCAAGCCTCTATTGAGGCTGTTTATTAACTGTTTTCATCACCTCAGTGATGCTTTCATTCACTAGCTGCTTAAGCACATCAACAGCTTGCTTGACATAAGTGGGAAGAACTTTTTGCTCTTCAGGGGTGAAATTATCCAGCACATAGTCAGCTAGGCTACCCATTCCATGGTACCCTATCCCCATCCTTAACCTAGCATACCGTTGCGTACCTAGATAAGCTTCTATGCTTTTTAAGCCATTGTGTCCGCCAGCTCCCCCTTCTGTCCTTAGGCGCATGTGCCCATACGGTAATGCCACATCATCCACAATGACAACAAGGTTATCTGGTACTAACTTCACATAATCCATATATCGACGCACTGCTTGACCACTTCCATTCATATAAGTGGTGGGCATCAATAGATGTATTGTCGTTTCCTTCCAAGCAGTTTTAGCTATCCACCCCTGCACCTGGGGCTTTTCTTTAAATTGCACTCCCAGGTTTAAAGCCAACTCTTGTAAAACCATAAATCCAATATTGTGCCGGGTCAGCTCATATTTTTTACCTGGATTCCCTAGTCCTACAAAGAGGCGATGCATGTTGGATGACTTACTATCCCTATCTGTTAAGGCTTATTAACGTTTAACTATAGCTACTGCTACTTCGTTAAGATCAGCCAAAGGTCTAATGCTTTCAGGGATATTCAAATCGGCCAAACGACGAGTTTCTCGCTGATTCATATTCTTTATATCTAAAACAAAAGCAGAGGGTATATCTTTGGGCAAGCAGCGTACTTTTAAGTAGCGAATGACTTGACGTAAGACGCCGCCTAATTTAATACCTACGCAATCCACTACACCTGTGCACTCAATAGGCACTTTTACATTGACCTGTACATCGTCTACCAATTCTTCAAAATCCAGATGAAGTACATCATATCTGGTTACATGATATTGGATCTCTTTGAGCAATGCGCGTCGTTCTTGACCGTTTTCATCTACCAAAGTAAAAACATTTGTTGATAGCCGTCCTGGCTGAACTTGTCGACCGAGAGCATTAAACTCGCTGATGTTCAGCGCTATATTGTCTGCTTGTTCATTTCCACGCTTATAAATAATAGCAGGAACTTGACCTGCGCGGCGAAGTTGCTTGGAGCTACTCTTCTTTCCTGCAGTTCTTTTAGTAACGTTTAGCTTCATGTAGCCTCCGATAGAATAAGAGTATTAAATTCAAAAGCATACTCTTTTTAAATATTGATTAACTTTTATGGATGTCTTCTTAAGTAGCGAGATTTAGTATAGCTCGAGCAAAGAGAGGCGCTGCAGAGGCAACATGCACATTTTTTGTGGTTTTTTCTGCAAGACCCTTGAAGGGGACAGTATTTGTCGTTATCAGTGCTTCAATGCAACTTTGGTTGATAAGCGGTAGAGCTTCCCCTACAAACAAACCATGCGTCATAGACGCCCAAATTCTTTTAGCACCCTTCTCTCGGCACGCTTTCGCAGCTGATGTTAATGTTTCTCCTGTGGAGCACATATCATCAGCGAGAAGTACATCTTTTCCTTTAACATCACCTATCACTTGTAAAGCTTCCACTTCACCAGCTTTAAGTCTTTGTTTATTAACAACAGCAAACCCAACATTTAGATGATTAGCATAATCACGCCCTAATTTGATGCTACCTACATCGGGTGTCACAACGACTAGCTTATCAGTCTCAAACTTCCTGAAAACTTTTGCTAAGAGAGGCATGCACTGGAGGTTGATCACAGGGATATCAAAAAACCCCTGGACTTGACCTGCATGCAAATCTGCAGCAATTATGCAAGCAACACCCGCTTTTTGCAAAAGATCGGCAACAAGCTTAGCAGTAATAGGCACCTGCGGCTTATCTTGACGATCTTGCCGGCAATACCCATAATAAGGAATAACGGCTGTGATGCGGCGTGCTGAAGCTCTTTTCAGCGCGTCTACCATAATCAAAAGCTCCATTAAATACTCATTGGGCGCAAAAGCTAATGATTGGATGACATACACATCTTTATTGCTAACATCTTCCAAAACCTCCAGAAAAATTTCCTGGTCAGGAAAACGTTGAATGCTAATCTTACCTAGCTTAACTTTTAAGTCTTTTGCTACTTCTTTGGATAGTTCAGGATGAGAAGTACCGGCAAAGACTACAAAGTTAGGGGCGGTGGGTATCATTTAACCTATTTATCTACTTACTAGATTTGGGGTGGAAGGATTCGAACCTCCGCATGGCGGTACCAAAAACCGCTGCCTTACCGCTTGGCGACACCCCAGTACAATTACTGTTTAGCGCGATAATCAAGTTTGATATGCTACAGGAATGGAAGATTTTTAGCAAACACCTTTTATTTTTTTTGTTTATTTGTTAGCTTCAATGCCCTAGAACAGGTTCTCTTAAATTTTTATTTCCTGGTTCTAAAGTTTAAGTAGCCCTCTACAAGCTACCTTGCCCTTACGTTACATGAGTGAGCAAGAATGATTATTCTCGTTCCTTTTACTGAACAAGCCCACGCCAAGCTTTATTTAATCTATAAAAATGCCTAGACTTTTTTTTTATTTACTTCCCTAGCCTTCTGGCGATTGGGGATTTGCCTACCCCTAGCAAAAAACTATAGTAGAATTTACAAAAAAAATTCTATATTCTGCGCCTTCATTTGAAAGCGCCAAGATGTGAAAAAAATCTACAAGATAATGCTTTAACAATGAGATACAAAGGCTATATAAAAAGCTTTCAAGAGATTTTCTGTATTTTTTTTAGGCTTGCCCCTATGATGGGGAAAAAAATTTTAACTAGATAAAACGAGCCCTTACACATTTATGCATATTATCAATATTGCTTCTGAACTAGCTCCAATTGCCAAAGTTGGCGGGTTAGGAGATGTCTTACTAGGTTTAAGCAGAGAACTTTCATGCAAGGGACATGATATTGACCTTATCATTCCCAAATATGATTGCATGGATACAGAAAGCATCCGCGATTTTGCTATCTATAATGATTCTCTTCCCTCTTTCTATAAAGGAACTTGGCATCGCAATACCATCTGGAAAGGCTGGGTAGAGAATCTTAAAGTCTATTTCATTGAGCCTCATCATCCCGCCCATTTCTTTCACCGCGGTTGTTTTTATGGCTGCGCAGATGATATGGAGCGCTATCTTTATTTCTCGCGAGCGGCTTTAGAATTTATAGAAAAAGAAGGGTTATCTCCTCATATTATTCACTTGCATGATTGGCAAACAGCTGTGATTGCCCCTCTCTATCATGAACTTTATCGACCCCAATGTGTTAAAGAAGCTAAAATTGTTTTTACTATCCACAATATCGAATATCAAGGACATTGCTCAAGTAGTGATCTTGATAATATAGGGTTAAATGGCTCGCATTATCTTCTGCCAGATAAAATGCAAGATGCTCAATACAAAGAGGCTATCAACCTATTAAAAGGAGCTATTATTTATGCAGATCATATCACCACCGTCTCACCTAATTATGCAAAAGAAGTGCTCACACCTCTAGGAGGCCGCGGTTTAGATAAAACACTATACAAATATCAAAGCAAATTTAAAGGGATTTTGAATGGGATTGATTATTCCTATTGGAATCCTGAGATCGATCGTTATCTTCCTACACATTATTCTCCTCGAGAAACACCAGAAAGCAAAAAAGATCGTCATACGCTAGATAAAAAAGCTTACATAAAAAATTTCTTAAGAGAACGTCTATTTTTAGCCGAAGAACATCGCCCGATTGTAGGCTGCATTGCGCGTTTGGTTCCCCAGAAAGGCATCGAGCTTATTAAACACGCTCTTCATTATACTTTAGAGAAAAAAGGGCAATTTTTATTGCTAGGATCTAGCCCTATCGAGGGTATCAACGCCGAATTTCAACAGCTTAATCGCCATTTTCATGAGCACCCTCACGTGCGCCTAATTTTACATCATAGCGAAGAATTGGCTCATCTGATCTATGCGGCTTCAGATATGTTTATCGTACCTTCTTTATTTGAACCTTGTGGCTTAACGCAAATGATTGCTCTTAAATATGGAACTATCCCTATTGTGCGTAAGACGGGAGGATTAGCAGATACGATTTCGGATGTAGACTATTCAGGAAAACCTATTGAAAAGACAAATGGATATGTTTTCGAATACCCTGATGCTAAAGGAATTGAGTCAGCTTTAGATAGAGCTTTTGAATGTTGGTTCCATTATCCTGACCGCTGGCGTCAGCTTATCATTCGTGCAATGAAGACAGATTTCAGCTGGAATACTCCTTCTGATGAATATTTAAACATCTATCAGAGCATCCTAGCCACCGAAAAAGAGGCTAAAAAATCCCCTTTATAGAGGGAAATTTACAAGTTGATCTTTTTTTAGAGAAAATAAATCTAAAGTTTTGTAAAAGTTAAGCTAAAATCCTTCAAATTATAGGTCACTTCTTGAGTATAGCTAATTACTTTACCTTTATTCGCATTTTTATCAGCCCCATTTTTCTTTTAGTCTATCTTCACCATGATTATTTAGAAATTAATCCATCTCTTCTACCCTATGTTTTACTTTTTTTACTTGGGGTTAGTGAATTATCAGATGCCTTTGATGGCTATTTGGCGCGCAAATATAACCAAGTAACAGATTTTGGGAAAATACTAGATCCTATGGCTGATAGCATTGCACGTCTCTCTTATTTTCTAACATTTACCGCAGAGCCTGTCAGGTTGCCCTTAGCTTTAATTTTTATCTTTGTCTATCGGGATTCTGTCGTTAGTACACTTCGAACCATTTGTGCGCTTAAAGGGTTTGCTTTAGCAGCGCGTACCAGCGGGAAAATTAAAGCAGGAATTCAAGCGATGGCTGCTTTAACTGTATTAATCCTGATGATTCCTCATTCCTTAGGTTATCTGTCCAGCCCTGATCTACAATACATAAGCACATGGGTTGTAGGTATAGCAGGAATTTATACTGCTTATTCTGGAGTAGACTATGTGTATGCCAATAGACAATACATTGCCAAGCTATTGTCTTTGCACCCAGCTAAACCCTAAGCCATCATAAATTTTTAGGTGATTACCCCTTTGTTAGTAGGTCATGCCTAAAGGAGATTACCAAAGAGTCTTATGGTTA
This sequence comes from Neochlamydia sp. TUME1, assembly GCF_000813645.1. NCBI lineage: Bacteria > Pseudomonadati > Chlamydiota > Chlamydiia > Parachlamydiales > Parachlamydiaceae > Neochlamydia > Neochlamydia sp. TUME1. The sequence goes on from NZ_JRXI01000136.1 coordinate 95,191, forward strand.
ATTTCGAAGATGGATACCAAAAGATAGTCTTATCTTAAAGAGCTATCCTTCCTCCCAGCTTCAATTACAAAGATCTTCAAAAAAAGAGGGTTTTACCGACATTTTCTCCTTGCGATTAGAGGTCTAAATCATGAGGTCGACTAAAAAGGGTGGAAGATAGTAGAGTATTGCCAATTAATAAAGCAAAATACTCGCCTTGAGAGGTCGCCCAACAAATTGCCCGCCCTCAAAGGAATCGTATCTTTGCCTCTCTTATCGCTTGCTACAAGATGGAGTTTCTTGCAATCTAACTCTCACTTAAATCAATTTGCTATAAATCCCAGCGTCATATGCTTTAAGACAACTTTTTACACAATTATACAGCTAATAAAAACTTCTTTTTTAAAAGAGAGCTGTCATAAAGGTGATTCTCCTTTTAGGCTGCGTAGACGTCGTGTGTTTAAACGATATAATCCTTAAAGTCAAGCAGATGACCTATCATGAATCATAAAATTTAAGGGAGGTTTTTATAGGCGTAAGATGAATCATGGTTTCAATTGCTAGGTATTAAAGCTAAGGACCAAATCTTCTAATTTTTACTGAGCCCCTACCAAGCCAAGAAACTGGTGATCAGGAGTGTAAGGTTTATGGTCCGCTCTTTCCCACTTGCGACATACCCTGATCGGAATATTGATAGCAGAGCTTCCACTAGGAAGGGGTAAGCAAATGAACTCTGAAAACCGAATATCTAGATGAGTTGTAGCTCCAATTAGGATAACAAGCAGAAGCATTTATTGAGGGTAAAAAAGAATTTCTAGCAGGCCCAAAGAGCCATTTAATGGCCTTATTAACAAACGCAAAAAACAAGTGTAATCGCGGTAGAAGGAGAGGATTTTTGAAAAAAAATTTAATTTCCGCATCATTAAATTATACGTTTAAAAAAACTCCGTCTACATATCCAATCCTCTGAAAGCTGTCTTTCTACTTACACAAGGGATTTTATAAAGTACGGGGTTGTATAAGAAGTAGCTCAAAAAGGCATTATAGGCTTTTTTAAAAGTTCTTTATGCCGTCCTCTAGTTAATGAAATGCGTTTCTTAAGGAAAGAGGCCGGCTTTTAAAGGCTTTGTTTTTTTTCTGGGTTATAGGGACGTAGTCCCTTCAATAGTATAAGGTTATCCTTTGCAAAGAGCTAGGCGTCTAGCAATAGATGCCAAATCTCTATTAAGCAGGGTTAGAACCATATGTTAGTGTATTAGTGGCGTTGAAAACATCCAGGAAGTACCCATTTCTATTTTCATCCTAGATCCGCTGATACCGCTATAGAACGTCCTTCTGTTTTCTCATTTTGAAGAAAATTGAAATTATAGGAGATCTCATGCCGTAATTTAAAAATTCCATAACAGTTCAGAACGAGTAGAAGTCCTCCAGCAATCGTCATGACAGTCTGTGCTTGTGCTGTATCTACCAAAGCAAATGCGCCTAAAGTAATTACGGCATAGATATAATAAAGTTTACGACCTTTCCTAGGGTGCAAATATTCAGCGCACTTAAGACCTACGCAAAAATAAGCATTGATAGTGGAATATCCCAGCAAAAACAAAAACAAAGGCATAAACCATTCCATGTAAGGAAAATATTGAGCTAAAGCTGTTTGAATGAGCAGGCTAGAATTAATGGGCTGATGCCATAGATCTGTCACTAAAATGATAAGAATGCTCGTGGTACAAATCATGAAAGTGTCCACAAAAATATCAAAAATCACCAAGGAAGCCTGTTTTTCTGGTATTTTAACAAAGCTTTCACTATGAATAACAGAAGCATAGCCTACCCCTAGGTCACCTGTATAGCATCCTCGGCGAACTCCTTGCGATATAGTTCCCATTGCTGAGCTGCCAATAAAACCTCCCACGGCGGCATGGCCTGTAAAAGCTGTATTAAAAACTGCTTTTAAAACCTCGGGAATCCTATCGATATTTTGGATAAGTACCCAACATCCCATGCCTAGATAAACAAACACAAAAAGCGGAATAGAAATCCCTGAGATATTACCTACTCGGCGCACTCCTCCCTGTCCTGCAAAAATCACTAAAGCTAGCAAGATAGCCAGAACAAGGTAAGGAGAAAGATTTACATTGGCTGTCACACTCTTTACAATCACATTAAATTGATAAACTTCTACTCCGTAAATGCACAAAAGACCGCCTACAATAGTGGGAACAAAAGAGCCTTTGAACACCCTTTGCAAAAAATACATGGGACCCCCATTATACCCTCCGTGGGCATTGGGTACGCGATAACGAATCCCTAGATATACCTCACTATATTTAATCATCATACCAGCAATAGCAGTGAGCCAAATCCACAATAAAGCACCGGGGCCCCCAATTTGCACTGCTGTAGTAATTCCCACAATATTCCCAATGCCTACGCATCCACCTACGCAAGCAAAGAAGGCTTGTAAAGGATGGACACCACTTTTATCTTTATCTGGCACAAATAAAAAGCCAAAAAATGTTTTTACCACACGAGGAAACTGAACGATTTGCACCCAACGAGCTTGAAAGCTTAAAAAAACCCCCAATAGAAGAATGGTGGGAACGGCTACATATCCCCATAGAATATTTTCCACCTGTTCCAGGTGGATAAAAAAATTGTCTAGCATTAGATATTAAACTATAAAGATTTACAAAAATTATTTGAGCAATAATATATTATATTCTTACTATCTTGTATTAGTCAAGAATTTCCCGCAGTTTACTCAGTATGGTTATCTTAATAAAATTTTCTTTGGCAAGCTGAGAGCTTTAATATAAAAAATTAAGATTTTTATGGATTTTTTCTCTTGTATCTGCCGGCCGGTTTCCCTCACTAAATAGATAACTAACTAGGACAAGAGAGCTGAAATTTATTTAATCGCAAACCTTTTACTCATGGCAGCTACAAGCATTCTTGTTATTCTAATCTTTTTAACTTCTCAATTTTAAAGCTCAGATCAGGCTTACGACGGATGAAAGTCAAGTAAATTCAAGTAAATTGAAGTTTATAAATAAAATTATACCTTTTAAAGAAACCCCGTCTGTATAAACAAAAAAGAAGTTAACCTTTTTCCAAGCTGGCTCTCTCCGTAGCAACAATCTTTTTATTAAACCTATGATTACATAAAAAGCTGCTCAAAAGCGTATCATAAAGTTTTTAAAAAATTTTAGAATAGAAAATCTAACTCTTCTTTTCAAATCCATTGATTTTCAAAAAATCTTCCTTCCAATGATAGTGGTTTAACACTTGAGTAGTATCACGGCCTAGGAGCGTATAAGCAACATAAATAGCCTCTATAGAGGCTAATCCACGTGCTGGATCTACGCAATCTTCTTGACGCCGAGGATAAGCGGTGCGAAAATGAGGAGGCAGACTCCTTTTTGGTAGATCGGCATGCCTTTCTACAAATTTTAGCATTTTTTCTGCATAGCGCCAGGTACTATCTAAAATAAACAGGCCCTGCCCTGCATCTTCTAAAGATAAAACCGGAGCCTCTAACGTTAACATGGTATATCCTGCCAGGGAAGGTAAAATGCTTTTAGGATAGGTATAAAAATGGAAATCTTCAACTCCTTCTAGACCCCTTAAACTACATTTTTTAAGGTTTTCTTTATGGTGCCGTAAAATTACAGTAGGAGGAAAGGATTGCATGATATAAATTAATTAGTTAATATGCATTAAAAAAAGTATAGTAACATGAGTTTAAATTCATTTTCAAGAGGGAAAAATATATGAGGCCACTGCTAACCTATATGTGTAGTATGATGGTGGGAGTGACCTTTTTTATTACTCCTGCTAAAGGTATCTCTACTGATTCCCTCCAGTGGATGACCAATTATGAGGAAGCAGAAAACCTTTCGCGCGCAACTTTTAAGCCCCTTATTTTATTTTTCACTGGCTCAGACTGGTGTAATTGGTGCTCTAAGCTTGAGCAAGAAAGCTTAGATACACCAGAATTTGCACAAGCGGTAGGCGATAAATTTATTTTTATGAGGCTAGATTTTCCAGTAAATTCTACCCTACCAACTCCCTTAGCTGTCCAAAACAAACAACTCCAAAAAAAATATAATATACGAAGTTTTCCTACTTTAATCATTTTAGATGGCCAGCAGCAAAAGCAGATCGGTATCACTGGATATCGCGCAGGAGGCGGAAAGATGTATGCCGCCCACCTTTCAAAAATTGTCGCGGACTATTTCGACTATCAAAAAAAGTTAGAGGCTATAAACAAACAAAAGTATTCTAGCGCCGAACTTAAAAAACTTTATGCAGTAGCCCAAAATTTTGGATATGAGAGCGATATTAACCAAATTATTAAAGTAGGCGTTAATTCGGAAGATAGCCATTTCTTCATGATTGAACGCTATCGCAAAATGACTCAAGAAGGTCTGTCGGGGCTTGCTGAAGCTACGGCATTAAAGAAAGAGTTGCAGCTAATGGATCCTAACAACGAAAAGATGACTCACTATCATCTGGCTCTTATCGATTTTGAAGGATATACAGAGGCGGGCGATAAACGCTCAGCTGATCTAGCTGTAGCTTCTCTTGTCAATTATATTCAGAAGTTTGGCCCTAAAGATAAAGAACATCTTTGGCGCCTGCAGATGATTATTTCACAAATTTATTTTGATCGAAATAATCTTACAGAGGCCCTAAATTTTGCCGAAAGTTCTTTTACGTCTGCCCCTCCTACTGCAAAAATCGAGATCTCAACTGCTATTAAGAATATTAAATCTCAAATGGCTACTGAAACGGCGGTGGTCAGGCATTAATTAACAATGGAAGTTTAGCTTAAGTTAAAATTGAAGCAGCGGTTTAGAATATTCTATCCCTTTAAATTATTCTTTATGCCCCCTATCCTTGTAAAACCTTTTCTTTAGATAGAGAGGCATCTTTTAAACAATGGGGTACGGGGAGTTAGTTTTTTAAAACATATTACACCCTCATCTCCCCATAAAATTGTAGACTAGTCAGTTATCTACCACCTCTTTTTAGGAATATTTGTTTAAACCAGGGGCAAGACAACCCTTAAGGACTTGCTATTTTACCCACCCCACTCCGTGACTCTCAAGAGCTCTTTGGGGATCTCATAGAGAAAACGTGAAGGCTTACAAGAGACTTTCTTTCCCATTTTATGGCGGGAGCAAGCCATGCTAATCACTAAATTTTGCATCGCCCGCGTCATCGCTACATACATTAAACGCCGCTCTTCCTCTACTCCTGTTTCTTTTAAGCTTTTCTCATGAGGAATAATATGATCCTCTATTCCTACTAAGAAACATACTGGAAATTCCAATCCTTTAGCACTATGGAAAGTCATTAAATTGACTTTATCTTCTCCTGTTTGCTGCTGACGAGCCATACGCTCCCAATCATTTTCTAAGCAAACGGTGCCTAAAAAATCATAGAGTCGGGGTTGCTTATGAAGTTTTTCTTTCACCTTACATGCATAATCTCTCAACGTCTCCACAAACTCCAGGCAATTTTCCCATTTAAATTCCCTCATCTGAGAACTTTTAACCTCTTCCTCGATAGCTTTACGGTAATCAATTTTTTCAATTAGCCATTCAAAAGTTTCTGCTAAAGGCATTTTTTTAAAGCGCTCTTGAGCTTCCTCAATAAGAGCTACAAACTCACGGATAGCTTTCAAAGTCTTTGCAGGTAAGGAACTCTTAACCTCTTCCTCTTTAAGCTGGTCATCACCTACCATTTTTAAAACTTCCCAAAGAGAAATATTCTGCTGGCGATTATAGGCCGTAAGAGCATCTAAAGAAACTCCACCTATATTACGTCGAGGTTGATTAATAATACGTAGTAAAGCTTCCTGATCTCTATTATTGACTATCACCCGTAAATAAGCACATAAATCTTTTACTTCACGCCTTTCATAAAATTCTATGCCCCCGTAAATTTGATAAGGTATCCCTTTCATCCATTGCCCATTCTCTACCCACGTATATTTTAATAAAGCCGTTTCAAAAGCACGAGAAAGAGCATTAGAACGGTATAAAATAGCAAAATCATTCCAACGCAGGCCTTTTTCTTCCTTCATTTTTACCATTCTATACACGACAGCTTCCGCTTCATCACTCTCTTGAGGAGCATAAAAAATCTCAATGGGATCACCCTCTCCCTTGGTGCTCCATAAAGCCTTAGGATAACGAGACTGATTTTTGCTGATCACCGCATTAGCGGCTTTAAGAATACTATTGGTGGAGCGATAATTTTGTTCTAGCTTAATCACTACTGCTTGCTCAAAATCTAAAATGTTGCGTACTTCCGCTCCTCGCCAGCCGTAAATAGACTGATCATCATCACCTACTACACACAAATTATTATATTTAGCAGAAAGCAATTTTGCTAAGCGATACTGAATAGGGTTGGTATCTTGATACTCATCGATCATGATATAACGATACTGTTCCTGGTAGCGGTTAAGGACGTCGGGATACTTTTCTAAAAGCTGCACCGTAAGCACCAATAAATCATCAAAATCAACAGCATTATAGGCACGCATACTTTCTTGCAAGCGACGATAAAGAGTGCTTGAAAATTGATCATGCCAGGCAGATCCTGTATTTTGAATCTGCTCTGCACAAAGCCCTTTATTTTTAGCCTGCGTGATCACCGCTAAAGTAGCGGCTAACGAAGGCAGATCTTTTTCTCTTTCTAGCATATCACGTGCAAGAGTAGAAATGAGACGTTGCACATCCGACTCACGATAAATAGTAAATTCTTTGGTGTAACCCAAACGTACGATCTCTTCTCTTAGTATTTGAATGCAAAAACTATGAAATGTACATAAGGTAACCAACTTGGCTATCTTATGAGGGACGAGTGAGACCATTCGATGATACATCTCGGCTGCAGCTTTATTGGTAAAAGTGAGACCGAGAATATGGCTAGGATGAACGCCTAGGTTATTGATTAGATGGGCCATACGCATCGTAAGAACGCGCGTTTTGCCCGTACCAGCTCCAGCCAAGATTAAGACACGGCCTGTAATGGTATCCACAGCTTGCTTCTGCTGAGTATTAAGTCCCGCGCTCATGATGATTGGTACTTAAGAGCTTCATTAAATCCATATAAATGTCTAAAGACGTTGCCTGTTTAGCATTAACGCGCGGCTTTACATTAAGGTCTTGCCCTAATGGAAGACTTGACTGGCAATAGCGAAAAGCCTCACGCGTAATTCTTTTAAACCGATTACGATCATGAGCTTTACCATAGCGTTTGGTGACGGTAATCCCTAATCGGGTCATTTGCAAAGGACTAGGAAGGATTTCTATGGTAATCCATCGCCCGATTAAACGTTTACTGCTGTGAGTAAACTTCTGAAATTGATAACGCTTGCGTAATCTAAAAAGCTTGGAAAAGCTGTATTTCACGCCCTTGTTAAAGCCTTACGACCTCGGCGACGACGGGAATTGATGATTTTACGTCCATCAGCAGTTTTCATTCTTTTACGAAAGCCATGCTCGGATTTACGACGACGTTTACTAGGTTGGTATGTGCGCTTCACATTAACTTCCTTGATTAAAATTTTCGACAATTAGATAAATATGAACAGCAGAATACAAAACAGGTAAAATAAATGCAAGAAAAGAAGTAGAGGAAACTGATCAGAAGGCAGCTAAAAAAATGAAAGAGAACAGTGGTATTTTAACTTAAGCTTACCTATCTACTCTTTATAAATACGCCCCTCTCATCCCTACCTAGTATTTAAGGCTCCTTGAGAGCTCTTCTCTTTACCTTTACAAGAAAAGGATTGAAAGGAAATTAAGGTTTAGGATATAAGAATCGCTTAACTTACAAATTATTGTAACATGCAGGAATAGATATGAAAGTAAAAGCATCCGTTAAAGCCGATCCATCGAAGGGTGATATCCTCGTACGTCGCCAAGGACGTCTTTATGTGATTAATAAGAAAGACCCGAATCGTAAACAGCGGCAAAAAGGCCCTGCTCGTAAAAAATAGGAAGATTATAATCATATGGCAAAAAGGTCCTCAATAGAAAAAGCAAAACGTCGTGAAAAAGTTGTTAAGCTGAAATGGGAAAAAAGACAAGCTCTTAAAAAAACAGCAGCTGACATCAATATTTCAGAAGAAGAACGCCATGAAGCTCGTGTAGCGCTTAACAAAATGCCACGTGACTCATCCCCTACTCGTCTACGTAATCGCTGCCTTTTAACAGGACGTGCAAGAGGATTTATTAGACAGTTTAAACTATCCCGCCTTACCTTTAGAGAAATGGCTTTGCATGGATTGATCCCTGGGGTGACTAAGTCGAGTTGGTAAAAGCAAAAAAATCATAAGATGTAAGTTTAGGGTTGAAAGAATATAACGCACGATTCTACAAAGCCTTAAGCTTACTATCCTCCTTTTTAGTTTGACCTCAATCGTTAGCTAATCTTTAAAGTTCGCAATCCTTCAGCTCATCATTTATTTATAAAGTTGGGAAGCTCGTGGATACGCTGCCAATCAGCCATCCCTTCTGACCATACATAAGTTAAGGGGGTTATTTTGTTATCTAGCCACAAGGTGTATAGCTCTCTAAAATAGATAGGGCCTTGTTGGTGGTGTGCCTGGTCCAAATAAAACCATTCTTTATTCTCATAAGAAACTTCTCCTATTTCTTCCGCTAGAGCCCCATATTTAGGAGTCAGATTCTCTTCTATCTTATTTTTTTGTTCTAGGTGATCACCTTCAAAAGGTTTTAAAACAAAAAGCAAAATAAGAGAAAAAATTCCTAAAAGTATGCCTAGCATAAACCATACTAATGGATCCCGTCCCCTTTGTTTAGCCACATAAGCAGAAAAGGCAGCCAGAAAAAAAAGTAAAAAAAGACTAACCATCATACGCTTCTCTTCACATCCTGCTATCTTTAAGTATAAATTTCGATTTAATAGAGCAGCATCAACTATTTCAGTTAGCATTTTATTATATTCTTATTTATGATGCTGTCAACTATTATAAGGACAATTTAGCATGGGGGAGAAGAAAATGCCTATTGATGTGAAAAAAGTGGATACAAAAGAATTTGAGCTACCTGAAACGCTGTTTATTCGTGACGTTGACAACAAAGTCTTCCAAGGAATTGTCCTTGAATGCCTGAATCGCATTGAAGGCGTTACTTTGGTAGAAAGCACTTTCATCGACAGTATTTTTGGACGCAATACTACCGAAGGAGCACGTGGAATCATAGCAGAGCAAGATAATAAGAACCATTCTGTAGGTATAAAAATTGAGGTAAATGTCTTTTATGGAATTTCTATCCCTGAAAAAGCTGAAGAAATACAAACGCTTGTTTCTGAGGAGATTACCCATCTTACCGGTTTACACGTCTCCTATGTCCATGTGGTCTTTAAAAATGTAGTAACTGCCGATTCCAAGAAATCTCTTTCTCCCGTCACAAACCCTGTAAACTTGGTTAGCACCCAAGAAGACTATAGCGATGAGTTCTAAATTATGAACCAATTTTTTTATCCCTTGCTTACCTTTGTTATCTCTCTATTCTTTGTGGTGCTTGGCTTACTAAGTATCTTGGTGCAAGCCTCCCCACATGTTCGTGCAGAGTTTGTAGCTTTTATTGAGAAAGATCAGCTTTTTCTTTCATTATTTGGGATAGGATGTTTGGCGATCGGAGTGGCTATCATCTTTTACTTACGGACTAATTTAAAGAAAAGTTATCTAAAAATTAATTCCAAAGATAATCATGCTTATTTTTTAGACGAAAACATTTTCCAAGAATATATGCATGATTATTGGAAACAGCTCTTTCCTAAAGAAGAGGTTCCTAACTCCATTCTTATCAAAAAAAATAAAATAGTAATTACTGCCGATCTTCCTTATATTCCTTCTGCTAAACAAAAAGCATTGTTGGCACGCATAAATGATGACGTGAAAAAGATGTTAGCTCGTTTGCTAGGCTATCAGCAGGAATATGTCCTTGCTTTAAGCTTTCAAAAAGAAACCTCCTAATAATTTTTTAATACTTTTTAAAAATTCTATGCGAGCTCAATTTCCTCTTTTTAATTCCCATCTAGAACTTGCCCACCTATATTGGGAAAAATTAGTTCATAAAGGTGACCTTGTTATTGACGCTACATGTGGGAATGGCCAAGACACGTTAATATTGGCCCAATTATGCGCGGACCTTAAAGGAGGATTAATCTATGCCTTAGACATTTTGCCAAGAGCAATAGAGCTTACTCAAAAATATTTACATGAAAAATTACCCTCTGTTCATTTTCAACAAGTGAGATTTATTTTAGGATGTCATTCTACCTTTCCCGAGGAAATTTCCCCAGAAAGTGTTAAATTGATTACTTATAATCTAGGATATCTACCAGGAGGTGGTGATAAAACGCTAACCACTACCGCAAAAACTACTCTAGAAAGTATAAAAAAAGCGATGCTGCTGCTTCAACCAGGTGGAGCGATAAGCATTACCCTTTATCCAGGCCATCCTGAAGGGCAGTGTGAGGAGCAGAGTGTGCTATCTCTCGTAGAAAAACTGAACCCCTTAGAGTGGAGCTGCAGTCATCATCAATGGATCAATCGACATAAAAAAAGCCCCCATCTACTCTTTATTCAAAAGCGTCTAGTCATATAAAAGCCTTCTCTTTAACTTATTAAAACATCTATAAATCAAAAACCGCTTACTTTTAAAACAATTATTAGCCTAAACACCATAAGCTATACCTAACTGATAAAATTTTTTTTTTAGGTTTTAAGATTTTTTAGATAGGAAATGGCCAGGTGGGCAAAGAAGAAGAAAAGCGCAAAAGCTAAAAGGCAAGTGTTGATTAGTAGTAAAGAAAAATCCGCGAAAGCTTAAAGCATGCTTTACCCCTTTGAGGAAAAGTAATGTTTAGGCTCTCATTCCGACGGGAAAAAGCGGCCTCATGTGCATCTTACTTTGCAAATAACCTAAAATTATATATTGCGAATTTTTTCTCCGCCTGGTTAAATAGGAGGTCAGTCATTCAAAATGAGCGGAAAGTGGGCAAATGTATAGCAGCACTTTCTGTTGTTAAAAAAACTTTTTTATTTTCTGTACCAGATGAAAATGTTTAACTTTATCTATCGTATCTTACGACGATTTCGTTATCCCGTATCCTTGCCAGAAGATATCGCCCATGCTTTAGGGGTAGAGTTTTCGTATGGCTTGACTTTCGAGGAGTTTGTTGCTCAACTGCAATGCCCTCAGCTAAGATCTACTCGCTTAAAAAAATATATGCCCCGCCAGCAAGCCGAGGAGGCATTCAAATCTGCTCTTCGTATCGATCGTTTCTCTCAAAAAAGCTTATTTTCCTATTACTTTAATGAAGGCTGGATGGAGTTTATTTTACAATTTGATGAGCAGGGATGCTTACGCCGAGTTTACCTTCAACACAAGTATATACCCGAAGAAATGGGATTAGAAATTCTTCTCAGTGCCCAAAATTGAATTCTTTATTTCGCGCCTACGATGCCTTCTCCCTAGAGGGAGGAACCCAGCCAAAGAAGCTACTTGCGCCCCTTAAAAGATATCTAAATAGATGGCCTTAAAAAATCATTTATTATCTTAAAGGGTTGATTGGCAAAAGTTTCTCTTGAGGCTGATTGTCTATGCATGTGTATGTTTTTGCCTTCTATCACCCAGGCCAAGCAACCCTTCATCATTTCCTACCCAGCTTATAATAATGATTATCTCTATGGATAGAATAATTCCAATTCAATCCTCACTTTGTTTTACGTTGATTCTTCTGAGTTCCCTTCTTTATTTCTAAACCCGTATTTTTAATGAAAAGATTCATGCCTTTAGGTCGGGGTAAATTGGTTGCTTGCTAGTTGGTAGGTTTGCTGCCTTGGTTATGTGGAGTAGAAGATTCGACTTGCAGCTGATCATTAATATCAGCAACCCCTTGAATCGCACGGACTCTACTCTCAACCTGTTGCCTATCATCTTCTGTTTCTACCGTACCAGACAGAGTGGCCATGCCCTGATAAAAGCGTATATTCACCAAAGGGTAATTTTTCTTTAAACGGTTATTTTTTAAAGTTTCTTCAATCTGGTAGTAGATTACGCTATCGGACCCCTTATTTTGATAGCTACTTATCTGCTTACTGTTTATCTCTCTTTGATTAGGACTTCCCTCTCGATTAAAGCCTTGCTGCACCCTGCTTTCCCCGCCATTCTTCCTTTTACTTTCTGTCTTTGAGCTATTTTGCGAGCTGAAAGCTCGGCTCTCTTGCGAAGTTTGAAGAGAGTAACTAGATGGAGAAGAAGCAGGATGATCAAAATAAGAATTAAAAATAGGACAATCCTCCTCTGTGCATTGCCCATAAGCCGAGCTCATTGTTGCAAGGAGGATCCCCGCGCATGTATAAGAAAAAATAGAGAGAGAAATCTTCATAGCATCTCCTTTAAGATATAGGTAAATGATTGTTTTTTGCTAATCCCCTAGCCAATTTAGTGGAAGAGCTGCAAAGTCGAGCATTAAAAAATGAGGCAGAAAGGCGCCTAGTTTAAAAATCTCTTTTTCTTTCCTGCCTTACCTAGCTATTTGGGCTGCTAGTTCACCCTTTAATTCGCACTTATTTCAAAACAAGATGCTGGGTAAAATACACCTATACAGCTGAATAAAACCAACTTTAAGTAGCAGCGCTCATTTAGGGATAAAGGAGGCATTATTTTGTAATATACCTTATCTAAAAAAATTGTAAATTATATTTTTTAATCATCCATTGTAAAAGCTTAGACTTTTAATCTATTCAATTCTTATTCAAATATTTATAGGAGAGGGATAGGACAACCTAAAGGAAAATTGAAGAAGAAGAAGAAGAAAGAAAAAAGCTAAAGTTAACTTCTATAAGCTTTTTAATAGCGTCCATCTTTTGAAATAGGTAAGGAGAGATTGACTTAATTTTTCTTTAAACGGGAAGTTCCATTTCTTTAGAAATAATCAGTAGTAATCAACTTATTGATTATTAAAAAGTTACGCGTATTATCGGCGCTTTTTCCTGATGACTACAGGCGCATAATTCTTTGGTAAAACTTTTGGTAACTCTATCTTTAAAGCCTCAAGCATTTGTCTATTTTGATGGCGTGGTTCTGGAATTTGCTGAAAACCAGCCTAAATAATTTTTTGGCGACTACAATTTTTAATAAAAAAACCTAAGTATTTAATAATAAACCAATTACTCACTTTAACCTTATAAAAAAATGGAACTACCGCTAAAAGTTTTTTATTTCATTTAGCTCACCACAATCTAAAAAGTACTTACGACCATTCTACAATTGAAAAACGCTGCCTTATTTTTTCGGCGATATCTTT